>JBEKCN010000477.1:0-4375 GCA_050014855.1 Streptosporangiaceae bacterium
CAGGGGCTGCCCCTTTCCCCCGGCCTGATCCGTGACTACCAGCACGGCGGCGTCTTCGCCGTGCTGGGAGCCCGCATCTTCGATGGGGCTGGCGACCACGGGTATCTCCTGGCCCGCGCTCACCCGTCCGGCGGGTGGATCCAATGGCTCAGCGGCGAACCTGCGCCAGGGGGCGATGGCGGCCCGTGAAACCAGGGTCGTCCTAGGCCGTGAAAGTCCGTGCTGGCGAGGGCCGCCCCCTCGGCTGCCTGAGTGAACCGACTTCTAACTCACCCCGCACGTGCCCGGCGGCGGCTGTGAAGGCTATGGTCTGCGTCCACCACGCCGGATCGGCGCACCGGGCCAGGAACGTGTCGATCAACCGGTCATCCAGCTTGCCAGAGGCCACCAGCCGAGTGCGCAACTCGGCGACCGTCTGCCGCCAGTACACGGCCCAGGCAGAGCCACCGTTATAGTGCGCTGTCTCTGCCGTTGCCCGGACGTCCCGCAGTCCGAGCCCGGACAGCATCGCCGGCAGCCGGCGGCCTATGAAGTAGTCGATGCCCTGCTCGCGCGACCAGGCCAGCCAGCCCTCCCAGAACGCCCGGATCTCAGACGGCTCGGCCACACTGACCGGCAGGAAATCCGGTTCGATCAGCAGGACCGCCCCGCCCGGCCGCGCACTCGCCACCAGATTCACCACAGCAGCCTCAGCATCGCCGACATGATGCAGCACGGCGCGGGCCGTCACCAGGTCGAAGTCTCCCGGCTCGACCCGCCCCGCCAGGATGTCTTCCTGGCGAAGCTCGAGCCCGGGTACGTCCGCGTCGACCAGGGACAGATCCAGATCCACCGCCACCGCCCCCCCGGCGGGCGCGACCCGCCCGGCCAACCAGGCCGACAGAGACCCGTTACCACAGCCAACTTCAAGGGCACGCGCCCCAGGCCCGACGCCCAGCCGCTCAATGTGGCCGCGGTGCATCGGATCGAGCAACCGCGACATCAATGCAAGCCGCTCGCGCTCGCCTTCTTGGTGATGATCAAGGACGTATTCTGACATACCCCACCAGCCCGGCTCTGGCCCGCGACCTGCCGCGGGCAGACACCGAGGCCACTCTTACGCCCGGCATTAACACCAGCCGCCCGGAGCGTGGCCGCGGATCACCCATTATGTACTTCATCGGGCAGCGGAGTCGGCAGCCGCCTGGCCGTGCCATCAGGCGGATCTGGTGCGGCTTGGGACATGAACAGCCGGAACTGCCCGCCAGCCCAGGCCAGGCGCTGCCGCAGCCACGGGATGAACGTGGCAGGCCTGTCCGACTTGATCTCGAACGCAATGTGCCCGATCCGGTAGCCGCGCGCCTCCGACAGTAGCCCGATCTCCACGTCGTTGCCCTGGAAGAACGGGCTGTGCCGGGACATGACGTCCTTCAGGACCGGGGTGCGGGCCACCTGGCAGGCCCCGGACACCAGCCAGGGCGCGATGAACCGGATCTGCATGGCCAGCCAGTACTCGAAGTACTGAAGGCGGGTGAGCACCGATTCATCCCGGTTGCTCGGCATGATCCGCACCGAGCGATGTCGAGGTCGCGGCGCTCCAGCTCCCCGGCCAGCTGGCCGAGCGGGGCGCCCGGGAACGAGTCGGCATCCAGCGGGATGACGTAGGGCTCGGTCACGGTCGCCAGGACGTTGCGGATCAGCCGGTCCCGGACGGGGCGCGACGTCGAGCGCCTGCCTCAGGTTGGCTGCGCAGATCAGCCAGTCAGCTCCGGCCTCCCGCTCGAGAGTCTCAGCAGAGCTAGGATTGACTTCTTACAGCAGCATCAGGTCCGGGCTGAGCTTACGCAGCAGTTCGCCGTACAGCCGGGCCCGGGCGACACCCGGTTATGCAGGTTCCACGACACCACCTGCACAACCGCATCCTGCCCAAAGACAGCGCGCCCGGGGCAATTCATCTAGTACGTTGATGTTCCCTAAAGTTCGCTGGTTTCCCTGGCGATGGTCACTCAGCTGTCGCCACCTACTGCTGTCTTTGGGGGTGTGAGCCCCACGATGCTCGTCTCAGCTGTCCCGGCCCGGTCTCGCTCACAACCGCCTGCTCCATGTGTCCGGCATGGCGGCAAGGGCATCGCCCTCATAGCGACGTCAGCCCGTGCAGGGGGAAGATTGCGTTGCGGGTGGCCATGATCGCCTGGTCGATCGGTTCGTTTGGGTCGTGGCCGGATTCGAACGGCTCGAACACCGCAGGTGCCCCGTCTGTCATGCGCTCGGGTGCGGTCAGGCCGGTTCGCCGCTCAACGTAGTCCCGCCACGGGGCGGGCGTCTGTGCCCCCGGGTCGATCGGCCGGCCTGCGGCCTCGGCGAGCAGGTGCGTCCAGGTCCGCGGTACGACGTGGACCAGCTCGTATCCCCCGCCGCCGGTGACCAGCCAGCGTCCGCCGGCCAGGTCGTGGGCGAGCGCGTGGATCGCGGCGTGGGCGGCCCGCTGCGCGTCGATGCTCAGCTCCAGGTCGGCCAGAGGATCGAGCCGGTGCGTGTCGGCCCCGTGCTGGCTGACGAGCACCTGCGGCCGGAACTGCCGCAGCAGCGGCGGGACGATCGCGTGGAAGGCGCGCAGCCAGCTGGCGTCGCCGGTCCTGGCGGGCAGCGCGACGTTGGCTGCCGACCCTTCGGCGCCGGGCCCGCCGGTCTCGGCGGGCAGGCCGGTGAACGGGAACAGCGTCGCCGGGTGCTGGTGCAGGCTGATCGTCAGCACCCGGGGGTCGTCGTAGAACGCGGCCTGCACCCCGTCGCCGTGGTGCGCGTCGATGTCCACGTAGGCGATCCGCCCGGCGCCCTGCCGAAGCAGCCAGGCGATCGCGATCGCCACGTCGTTGTAGACGCCGAAGCCGCTGGCGTGATGGGCCATCGCGTGATGCATGCCGCCCGCGATGCTGGCCCCGTGCTGGGCCGCGCCCGACCAGACCTCGCGGGCCGCGGCCAGGGTCGCCCCGGCCACCACCGCCGACGCCTCATGCATGCCGGGGAACACCGGATTGTCCTCGTTGCCCAGCCCGAACATTCGCGCGACGCGGAGCTGGTTCTCCGCTAGGCCGTCGCGGGCATCGGGGTGCTCAGCCCAGCGGCTGATCGCCTCCACCGTCCTGACGTACGGAGCGTCGTGCACGAGCTCCAGGTCCGAGTCGGTGGCCGGGGCCGGGGCAGCCACGGTCACACCGGGCTGGTCCCATAGTCCGAACTCGTGCGCAAGCCGCATCGTCAGCTCCACGCGCAACGGTGCCATTGGGTGGCCAGGCCCGAAGTGATAGTCAGTCAGCCGCTCGTCCCAGGCCACATGCACGGTGCAGGCCATCTGCCACAACCTCTCTGCCGCCACGGGCTGCCGTGTCGAACGAACCAGACGAGGGTCTATCGCACACGCTGGTAGATATTGAACCGCCCCATGGGTCCATCAACTGTAGGGCTCCCACCTTCGACAAAGCACGCCAGACATCGTGTCCCCACGCCGGGCTACCCAAGGTGGCGAATTGCGGATCATCTCCCGCTCACGATAGGACCGCTTTAGACGTTGAGTCTCTGGGCCCAGCCGTCCCCGCGCCCAGCGACGGCAGGTTCAGCACAAGTCCAACCAGACAACTGCCGTCAAATAAGTCCCTCGTGGTCGGCGCGGTAAACAAGTCCAGCGCCGTGAACAACCTCTACACCAACTCAGCCAACGGGCAAGAGGTGCGGTCTCTTCTTAGCCGATGAGGACGTGCTGGACAGCGGGGGCGACGATGTCGCCGAATCGCTGGATGGAGTCACGGACCATCTGCGGCGGCCACCAGGACACCCCCGGGCTTCGGGAGACGCTCCGCGGCGGGCTGCAAGACGCCGGGCCCGCACTGGCATGAAGACCACCAGCCAGCCCAGGCCGGGCGATGCAGCCACCGTCACCCGCCAGTTCAACGCGGCCTGGATCGACCACGATCTCGCCGCAGCCCTGGTCCTGACCAGCGACGACTGCGTATTCGACAGGCTCAGCCCCGGCTGGCTTCCGGCATTGTCGACGACCAAGATTGCACTGCACCCGCGCATTGGCTGCAGTGTGCTTTGGCATGTACCCGCCATAACGAGGCCGCGCGTGCCGCCCCGGCGAGCCGGCCAGGGCGCCGCGATCCAAGATCGTCGTTAGCGTTAACGGCTGCACGGATCCCCCCCTCCCGCGGCACGGCACTGATCGCCACCGGGGCGACACCAAATTGGATCAACCGGCGGACCCATGCATTGGTGTATCAGCGGGACCGGTCGTTGCTCAGTATTGGTGGACGGGCCACACAGGAGGTATGGTGACCCGGTTTCACACGGACCACGCACATCCAGGGAGCTTTCGATGGGCGAATTGCAATACAGCAAG
>JBEKCN010000478.1:0-4374 GCA_050014855.1 Streptosporangiaceae bacterium
CGCCCGGCCCGCCCACCACGACCGGATCCCCGCCTGCGCAGGCCGTTTCGCCCAGCCGGACCACACCGCCCAGCCAGACCACGTCGCCCAGCCGGACCACACCGCCCAGCCAGACCACGTCGCCCAACCGGACCACACCGCCCAGCCAAACCACGTCGCCCAGCCAGATCACACCGCCCGGGCCGGTGCCGTCTCGAGTCCAGCCGGGCGCGGGTTTTGCGGCCGGCGACGTCCTTGACGTGGCGCTGCCCGGACCACCCCTGGCCGGGGCCGCTGATACCGCCGCCGGACCTGACCGCGCCTACGCCGGGGTCAGTGACGATGAACTGATCGGGGTGCTGACCGCCTGGCAGCGGACCGAATCATGGGCGGCAGCCGGGCGGCTGTCCGCCGCCGCGGAACTGGCCCGCCGTCGGCCCGCCACCAGCAAAGACCACGCCACCCGCGGCGGGGCCCCCGCCCCGTGGAGCAAATTCTGCGCCGACGAGGTCGCCGCCGCCCTTTCGGTGTCGCGGTGGGCCGCGGAGAAAGCCACTGCCGTAGCCCATGACCTGGCCACCCGCCTACCTCTGACCCGCCAGGCGCTGCACGAAGGTGTCATCGACGCCTACAAATCCCAGGTCATCGCCGAGGCCACCCGCTGCCTGGATGATGCGGCCGCCACCCAGGCCGAAGCCGCCGTCGTCCCCCACGCGGTGACCGGCAAGACACCCGGGCAGATCCGCGCCGCGATCGCCCGCGCGGTCCTCAAAGCCGACCCCAATGCCGCGCGGCAGCGCCGCGAGCAGGCCCAGAAAGACGCCCGCGTCGAACTGTGGCGCGAGGACGCCGGGACAGCCGCGATCGTCAGCTTCGGCCTGCCCCCGGACGAGGCGCTGGCCGCGGACCAGCAGATCACCAGCCGCGCGATGGACCTCAAAGCGGCCGGGGTCCCCGGCAGCATGGACGCCCTGCGGGTCCGCGCCTACCTGGACGCCCTCCTCGGCCAGGACACCGCCGCCCGCTACCAGACCGCCCCCAGCCAGCACAACAGGCCCGAAAGCAATAGCCCCAGCAGCAACAGCCCCGGCAGTGATCCCCCCAGCAGCGACATCCCCGGCAGCAACAGTCCCGCAAGTGACAAGGCCAGCGGCAGCACCGGAAATAACAGTCGCGGCGACGGCAGTCCCGGCCGATGTGACAGCGGGGCCCCCAACCGCGGACAGGACGGCGAACCCGGCGCACCGGCCGTAGACAGCACCCCCGGCAGCGCGGCCTCCGACCCGGGCCCAGCCAGTGGGACCAGGCCGGACGGCCCTCCGCCCGCGTCGATCCGCCCCGCCGCGAAGGTCAACCTGACCATCCCCCTGGCCACCCTGCTCGGCCTGGCCGAACACCCCGGGCAGGTCACCGGGTTCGGCCCCATCGACCCCGCTCTCGCCCGCGCCCTGGCCGCCGAGGCCGCCGGCCACCCCGCCACCACCTGGTGCATCACCGTCACCGACCCCGACGGCCACCCCCTCGCTCACGGCTGTGCCCGAAAAGGCGGCCGCAAACGCAAAACTGGCCGGCGCACCAGGCCGCCCGCGCCCGGCAACCAGCCATCCGGCGGCACTGGGCCACCAGGCGGATACCGGACCTGGCGGCTGCGGTCAGACCGGCTAGGAAGGCTCAGCGGGGCCGGCCAGGCGGGCTTGCCGGAACTGACGGTTGACCTGGAACCCATCCCGGTCAGCAACTGCGATCACCGGCACCAGACCTCCGCCCACGACCCCAGCGATAAACTCCGCCACCTCGTCGAGATCCGGGACGGCACCTGCAATTGGCCGCCCTGCCAGCGCGACGCCGCCCGCTGCGACTACGAGCACACCATCGCATTCGAAAATGGCGGCCTGACCTGCGCCTGTAACGGCGGTCCCCGCTGTCGTCATCACCATCACGCGAAACAAGGTCACGGCTGGAAACTTGAGCAAAACCAGCCCGGCTATCACACCTGGATCACCCCCGCCGGGCGCAGGTACACCAGCGGCCCCAGCCAGTACCCCATCTAATGCCGTGGCCGGAACCGTTTGCCGGGTCACGGCACCTCGTCGGATCATGGGCCGCAGTTTCTGGCCCGTCCAGTCGGCCCTGCCATGTGGTCACCGGGCGCTGCTCGCCACGCGGTTACCCGCGTCAACCCGGGCGACGAGGTAGGCGACGCCGAACGGCGCGCCGGCGTACAGCACCTCCGTCACGGGCCGCCCAGGACCCAGCGCGCCGCACAGGACCTGCCAGGCCGGGCGCCCGGTCACCATCAGCTCGTGGGCCAGCCCGGGATCGAGCGCCGCGAGCGCGGCCAGGTCACCGTCCCGGACCGCGCGCACCACTTCGTCGTCGAACGGTACCGCCCGCTCGTCCAGGTGGCCGGGGGCGGACACGCTCCGGCGGGCGCTGCCGTCGCCCAGCACCAGCATCGCCGCCGGCTCACCGGCGGCCGCCAGGGCCGCGCCGAGCTGGGCACACTGGCGGGCCGGCTCGCCCTCCCCCACCGCCTGCAGCACGCGGGTCCCGGCGTAGCCGGCCTGATCCAGAAGCATCGCGCCGAGCCCGAGGGACAGCGGGAGGCCGGGCTTGCCGCCCTGGGCCAGGGCCGGGGCGAAAGCGGACAGGTCCAGCCGGCCGGCGGGGTCCCAGTCGCCCGTGGCCGGAGCCGGGCCGACCACGATGACCCGCCGCGGCCCGGGCCCGACGAGCCAGGCAACCGCCGCGGTACACGCCGCACGCAGCCCGGGCACAGCGGGGTCGCGCCCGGTGAGCTCGCGCGCCAGCAGCGGCGGGCTGGGGCACAGGACAGCGCGGCTGATCACCGCGGGACCTCAGGGCCGGGCATCCGCTACGCCAGCCCCCTGACGGTACGGGCCGGCTGCAGGTCGCCCTTGATCGCGGCCACCATGTCGAGCGCCTGCCGCGTCTGGACGATGTTGTGGGCGCGGAACACGCGCGCGCCCAGCCAGGCCGCCACCGAGGTCACCGCGAGCGTCCCGGCCAGCCGGTCCTCGAGGCCCGCGCCGAGCGTCTCGCCGACGAAATCCTTGTTCGACACCGAGATCAGCACCGGCCAGCCGGTCGCGGTCATCTCGCCGAGCCGCCGGCTCACCTCCAGCGAATGCCAGGTGTTCTTGCCGAAGTCGTGCGCCGGGTCGATGAGGATCCGCGACGGATCCACCCCGGCCTGCAGCGCGTGGGCGGTCAGCTCCAGCGTCCGGTCCAGGATGTCCGCCATGACGTCGGTGTAGGACACCCGGAACGGGCGGGTCCGCGGAGCCTGGCCGCCCGCGTGCGAGCACACCAGGCCGGCCCCGTATTCGGCGGCGACCTCGGCGAGCTTCGGGTCCCAGCCGCTCCAGCTGTCGTTCAGCAGGTCCGCGCCCGCCTCACAGACCGCGCGCCCAACCTCGTTCCGCCAGGTGTCCACGCTGATGATCACATCGGGGTGAGCCGCGCGGACCGCCGCGACGAACGGAACGGTCCGCTGGATCTCCTCATCGATGGGGACTTCCGTCCCGGGCTTGGCCGGCACGCCGCCGATGTCGATGATGTCCGCGCCCTCGGCCACCACCGTGTGCACGCGCTCCAGCGCGGCTCCCTCGTCCCAGGTGAGGCCAGGACGGTAAAAGGAGTCCGGGGTGCGGTTGACGATCGCCATCACGAGCAGCCGGCCCGGCGCGAACTCGGTGCGGCCCAGCCGCAACGGCGCCGGTGTTCTCCCTTGCGTTCCCGCCTGTGTTCCCGCCTGTGTTTTTCCCGGCGGCCTGCCCGGCGCGGCTTGTGCGCGGTCATCCATGCCCAGCGTCGGCTCCCTTCCCTCCCGACTTTATCCATGCTCCTGAGCTTGGCCGCACCGGTCCCGGGCTGGCCTCGGGCCCGGGAGGATCCACGCTCGGGAGGTCTAGGCCCGGCGGGGCCCGTACACCGGGATGTGCCCGCCGGAGACGGCGTCGGAGGAGTCCTCGCACAGGAAGCGGATGACCCGGGCGATGCGCTCGGGCGCGACCCAGGTCGAGTAGTCGGCGCCCGGCTGGGCGGACCGGTTGGCGGGCGTGTCGATGACGTCGGGCACCACCGTGTTGACCCGGATGCTGTCCTTGCCGTACTCGACGGCCAGCGTGTCCGCCAGCGCCAGCACGGCGGCCTTACTGGTCACGTAGCCGGCCCCGCCGGGGAACGGGCGGAGCGCGGAGCGGCTGGAGACGCACACCACCGATCCCCCGCCGGAGGCCATCAGTTCCACCAGCGCCGCCTGGGTCGTGACGTAGAGCGGGCGCAGGTTGACCTGCAGCTGCTGCTCGAACTCCTCGACCGGCGTCTCGTGCACCCGGCCGCCGCTCGCGAACCCGCCGACCAGGTTGACCA
>JBEKCN010000479.1:0-7424 GCA_050014855.1 Streptosporangiaceae bacterium
TCGAGCCCTTCGATGACGTCAACGTCATCACCTCGATCTTCGATGAGATCGCCCTGTACTCGACTGTTCTGGGAACTGAGCAGCAGCAGCGCGAATTTGTGTCCCTGTTCCGGGACCTGGTAGCCCGCGGCCGCGCCGCCGCCATGCCGGTCATCGCCGCCACCCAGCGGCCATCGGTGGACATCATCCCCAAATCCGTCCGGGACCTGTTCGGCTACCGGGCCGCGTTCCGCTGCACCTCCACCGGCAGCAGCAACATCATCCTCGGCGACGGCTGGTCAGAGGCCGGCTTCGACGCCACCGACATTCCCCCGACCAACCCTGGTGTGGCCTACCTGATCACCGAAGGCGGCGTCCCCCGCAAGATCAAAGCCGCCTACCTGTCCGATGACCAGATCATCGCCCTGGCCGACCACGCCGCCTGGACCCGCCGCGCCACCGGCCTCCCGGCCCCTGTGTCCACCACCCCGGCGACCGCCCACGTCGCCTAACCCACCCCCAAGAAAGGGAACCGTCATGTACTACAGCACCCAGCCCGCCATCCGTGAGCAGTTCATCACCGGGCTACGCGAACTGGCCGCCTACCTCGATGCCCACCCCGCCATGCCCGTCCCCACCTACGGGACCGACATCAGTGTCCACACCGATCACACCGAGGACGGCGGACGCGGCCAGGTCGCCCACATCGCCGCCATGCTCGGCGCCACCATCACCGACGACACCCGCAACGGCGGCCACCTGACCGCGCCACAACGGCGAAGGATCGATCTACCCGGTCAAGGACGGCTACCGGGGCTATGTCTGGTGCACCAGTCCCGCAGGTGAGCCCTACCGCAGGTACGTGCAGCGCAAGAAGTTTGAAGACGCCCAGGAGGCATGGTTCAAGCTGCGCCACCAAGCACAGCGCGGCCCTGTCGCCTCTGACGTGCCGAAGCTGGCCGGCAATGGCTCAATAAACTTGGCAGGATTTGCCAATGCTGTGCGGCTGCATCGCTAAAGCAAAAGTGCCCGAGATCACCGTGCACGGCACCCGCAAGACCTGCGGCTCACTGCTGGCCGCTCTGGACGTGCATTCCCGCGTGGCCATGCAGATCCTGCGGCACAGCAAGATCGCGGTCACGATGGAGATCTACACCGAGGTGCCCTCGGCTGCCACCCGCGACGCGCTCCGCAAGCTCGGTCAGTGGCTGGGCAACTGATATCCGACGCGACTGCTTCACTTTGCTGCTGCACCAAGATCAAAAACGGCCGGTCCGATGATCGGAACCGGCCGCTGAGCTGGGTGGGCGATACTGGGATCGAACCAGTGACCTCCTCGGTGTGAACGAGGCGCTCTCCCGCTGAGCCAATCGCCCTCCGCCGGATACCACGGGGACCATGTCACGGTCGGCTACTCGCGCAGCCCGCCTCCGGCGCCTCCACAGCCTAGCGCATCCGGGTCACCGGTGGCCCGCTGGCGAGGACCACGGGGCTGCCCTTCATTCCGCTGGCCGTTATCCTCTGCTCGCGCTGCGGGTGGGCGGCGGCTAGGCGGCGAAGACGGCTCCGGCTCCCGGATGAGACGGGGCTCACAGTTCGCAACGAACCAGACGAGGAAGACTACGAAAACATAAATGTTAACGCTCACAGTGTGTTTCCGCACTTCAGGGGGTTACGATCGTGTTGGCGGTGGATCACTCAGTGCGGGATCAGGCTTTCCGTGCCGACGAAAGACTCGTCGCGTAATCGCGTGACGGTTGCGCCGGCCACGTCAAGGTCAGCGAAGCCCGGACATCTGGGACCAGGCGAGGTAAGGGTTGGCTAGACGATGAATTTCAGTGCAACGGTCTCAGCCGAGCTCGGCCTCCGGCTTGTCGCCGCCGAGCAGACGATTGTCCCCCTAGTCGCTAGCCTTTACTACAGCGGCGGTGACCCGTACGCGATCCGGATGGCCTTCCACGTGGGCGCCCAGGAGCCGGTTGAGTGGATTTTCGCCCGTGAGCTACTCGCAGACGGGACGACGACGCCCGTGGGTGACGGGGATGTGCAGATCTGGCCGTCCTCGGAGGCGGCCGACCCCGGCGGGGAGATCTGCGGGCCGCTCACCGTGCTGAACATCAAGCTGTCGTCGCCGTTCGGCGAGGCGCATTTTGAGGCGCTGGCCGAGGCGATCATCAGCTTTCTCGACCGGACCTACAGCATCGTCCGGATGGGCCAGGAGAGCGGCGCCATCGACATCGACGCCGAGCTCAACAACCTCCTCTGGCAGGCCTGACCTGACTGCCTCACCAGGGCTTCCGGATTCCTCGCCGCCGGAAGACACGGGCCGGCCTGCACCCCGCGGGACGCCCCGGCCTCCTAGCTAGGAGGCCGGGGCGGGCACCGTGACCGCCGCAACGTGGCTGGGCCCAGCCGGCTCCGCAGGCTCCCGCGGCACAGCCGGGGCCGCCCCGGCGCGGCGTGAGCGATCGCCGCGACCGGCGCCGAGCGGTGGGCTGACCCCCGCCAGGGCCCGTTAAGAATGATCCGGATCTGACGGCTACCGCAGCCCGCGCGTCGCGGCCGCCGCCGCGCACACCTCCGGCAGCAGGTCGTTAACCTCGGCGATCTGGATGGCAACCTCGCGGTCGACGTCCATCCGCGATACCCGGGTACGGATGACGGCGTGCACCTCCCCCAGGGCCGCCGACGGCTCCGCGATGCCGGCCCGCAGATCGATGCCCTGCGCGGCGCACAGCATCTCCACGGCCAGGCAGGCCCGGACGTTCGCGACGACCTCCCGCAGCTTGCGAACCGACGTCCAGCCCATCGAGACGTGGTCCTCCTGCTTGCCCGAGGTCGGGATGGTGTCCACGCTCGCAGGGTGGGCCAGCACCTTGTTCTCGCTGACCAGCGAGGCGGCCGTGTACTGGGCCAGCATGAAGCCGGAGTTCGTGCCGGCCTCCGGGGCCAGGAACGGCGGCAGCCCGCGGGAGAACGCCGGGTCCAGCATCCGGTCCACCCGCCGCTCACTGATGCTGGCCAACTCGGCGAGCGCCATGGCCAGCATGTCGGCGGCGAACGCCAGCGGCTCCCCGTGGAAGTTGCCCGTGGTCATTACCTCGCCGTCGTCGGTGATGATCGGGTTGTCCACCACCGAGCCCAGCTCGGTCTCCAGCACGCGCCGGGCGTGGGCCAGCACGTCGCGGACCGCCCCGTGCACCTGGGGCGCGCAGCGCAGGCAGTAGGCGTCCTGCACGGCGTGCCGGCTGTGCCGGTGGCTGGCCAGCAGCGGGGAGCCCGCCAGCAGCGCGCGCAGGTTCGCCGCGCTGTCGAGCTGGCCCGGGTGCGGGCGCAGCGCCTGGACCCGTTCGTCGTAGGGCCGGTCGGTGCCGAGCAGCGCCTCGATGGACAGGGCGCATGCCACGTCGGCCGCCTGCACCAGCATCGTTGCGTCGTGTACCGAGAACGCGAGCACCGCCTGCATCGGCTCCGTGCCGTTGACCAGGGACAGGCCCTCCTTCGGCGCGAGCCGCAGCGGCTCCAGGCCGTGCTCGGCCAGCACGTCGGCCGCCGGGCGCCCCTCCGCCGGGCCACCGGGTTCACGCAGCCGTCCCTCCCCGATCAGTGGCTGGGCCAGGTGTGCGAGCTGGGCCAGGTCGCCGGACGCCCCCACCGAGCCCTTGCCCGGGATGACCGGCAGCAGCCCCTCGGCCAGCAGATCCAGCAGGCGGCGCGGCAGGTCGGCTCGCACTCCCGAATACCCGGCCGTCAGCGTCCGGGCCCGCAGGAGCAGCAGGGCGCGCACCACGTCGTCGCCGAGCGGCTCCCCCACCCCCGCCGCGTGCGACCGGATGATCGCGGACTGCAGCGCGGTCAGGTCTGCCTCGCTGACCGGAGTGTCGGCCAGTGCGCCGAAGCCGGTGTTGACGCCGTAGACGGGCGCGCCGCCGCGGAGCGCCTTGGTCACGACCGAACGGCTGTGTTCCATCCGGGCGGGGGCGTCCGGGCTCAGCAGGGCGGTCGCTTGGCCGCGCGCGACCGCCACCACATCGTCAACGGTCAGGGCGCTGCCATCGATGATCACTTCTCGCATGGCAACAGCCTGCCACTCGGCCGCGCTCCTGCCGTCACCTGGGCCCGCGCCGCACCTCCGGCCCGGCTCGGGGGCGCACCATCCGTTGCCGGCGCAGAAGAAATATTAGCGCCGCAAGCCGTGCATTCCCGGCTGAACAAGACACGATGCGTGGTATCCGAACACGAGAAGCTACGAAGACGGGCCCGTTGACGGAACCCGAGTTTGCTCGGCGGCCAGGATCGGCTACAGTTCTGTTCGCACGCCGGGCACGTTCCCGGCGGCGGCCGGTCGGATGGCTGGCATGCGGACGTGGCTCAGTTGGTAGAGCGAGGGTCGCGGGTTCGAATCCCGTCGTCCGCTCGGAGACGCCGAACACCGTAGGGGCCAACCCACGGTTCTCGGAATCCATGGCGAGCCTTCTGGCTGCGGCCTCATCGGACGCAGGCCGGGCAGCTCCCGTGGCGGAGTGGCCGAGTGGTTTAGGCAAGGGCCTGCAAAGCCCTGTACACGGGTTCGATTCCCGTCTCCGCCTCCTATATTTACTTGACCAGCGGAAACATCCCTTCAGGATCTGCGCAGGCCGCACGGCGGTCCCAGGCCGAGCACGAGCGCATCCGCGGTGAGCTGGAAGCCGCCGGGTTCGCGATCACCGAGATCCTTACGGCCAACGGCCAGTACCTGACGATGCTGGGCCGCGACGGGGACGACCTGACCCCCGAATCGCGTGCTGCCTGCCCCGGGCGTGGCGTGTTCTTCCGCTCCTATGACTTGCTGACCCCGGTGCACTACTGCGCGAAACCCCGGGCAGTACGGGCACAGCTTCCGCCACCGGGACCAGGCCCGGACGGCCGCCGCTGACGGCAGAGCGGGCACGCCAGCACCCGACGGTGGGACGCCGGATCCCGCCGATGCCGATCCGGGCCGTCGTCTGGTGATCCAGGGCAACCGGGAATGGAAAGCCGCCGCCGAGGTCCATAAGCGATGGCTGGCCACCCAGCTGTTCAATCGCCGGACCGCGCCGCGGGAAGCCGCCCCGTTTGTGGCCCGGCAGCTGCTGCGGGTGCCGGACCCGCTCCGGTCGGGGCTGGCCGCCACGCATTCGATGGTGAGCTTCACCGAGGTCACCGGGCGCGGGGACCGGGACTGGCTGGAGGTCTGTGACACCGCCCCGGCGGGCCGGCTGCCACTGGTGATGCTCGGTCCGATCGCCACCGCCTATGAGCACGCGATGACCGATGGGGAGGGCAGGAACACCTGGCGGACTGACCGTTACAGCCCCTGCCCGCGCACCGAGGCCGCGGGCTATCTGAGGTTCCTGGCCAGCATCGGCTACCAGCTGTCCGGCATCGAGCAGGCCGTCGCCGACCTGACCGCCTACACCGGCGAGGTCCCGGCCGGTGATCCGCTCACCGGCGGTCCGGACCGGCCCGGACCGGAAGGACCAGGCGAGGGACCAGAAGGACCAGGCGAGGGACCAGAAGGACCAGGCGACGGACCGGACCAGCGCGGTGCAGTACCGGCAATCACCGATGGACCGGACACGGGAGACGGTGACGTCCTTGGTGACTCTGCTGACCCGGGCGACTTTCCCGCTGACAGCCAGGCAGCAGCCTGATTTATCTCGCCATCCGATGGGGCCGCCGGTACGCATCGGCGGCCCCATCGCTTTACCCGCCGGGGCGGGACGACAGCTGGCCGGGCGCCACCCGGCTCATTTCGTCCATAGCTCACCGGTCGCCTGGCCGGTGGGCTTTCTTTTGTGAGGAGCACCACCTGACCATGACGACTCCACTTTCCGGCCCTGGCGTCGCTCGTGTTCATGGCGCGGTACTGACCGGCATCCACGCCGAGATCATCGAGGTGCAGGCCACCGTCGCTGAACAGCCAGCAGGTTGAATAACAAGTTAAGGCAGTGCAGGAGGGGCGAATCACGGTCAGCGTGAACGGCTTGTCGCCGGCCGCGTGCGCGACGGCGTCGTTCACGTCGTTCCTGAAGATCGCCGCCTCATTCGCCGCGGGCCGCCCCGTTGACCTGTCCGCCGTGGTCACCAACTCACTCGGCTGGGCGCACGCCCGGCGGGTCGCCGGGGCGGTCACGACGACTGACGGGCCCTCCCGCTTGTTTCTCAGCCTTGCTCGGCTGCGCGTCAGATGAAAAACACGCAACTGTGCGGCTGCTTGGGAGGCGGCCCCGGCCGCATCCGGGCGGCCGGCCTGCCGCTGTGAGAAGCCCGCTCAGGGCGCTGCCGCGCCGAAGGCCAGGACGCTCAGCCGCGGTCGTGGAGGGTCACCTGGTAGCCGTCGGGGTCCGCGAACGTGAAGGTGCGGCCGAATGGCCCGTCGACGGGCGCTGAGACGATCGTCGTGCCGGCGGCGGCGAGGGCGTCGTGGATGTCCTGCGCGTCGGGGGCGTGCAGCCACAGCGCCATTCCCTGGCCCGGCTGCGCGATCGCGTCCAGGTCGACGCCCGCGACGACGTCGCGGACGGCGAACGCGATCGGCTTGGTGTCGAACACGACGGCGTGCGGCGGTCCTGCGCCGGAGCGCTTCAGCCCCAGGTACTGCTCGTAGAAAGCGGCGGAACGCTCCAGGTCGCGCACCTGCAGTGAAATGAAGTCGGGTCCGGTGACGGCCACGATTCTTGCCTCCTCATGGTATGTCAGTCTTCTGACACACCACAATGTATGTCAGACTACTGACATGAGTCAAGGCGAGCCCGTAATCGAGCTGCACACATCGCTGGGGTACATGCTGAAGGCAGCCGCGAGCGCCCTGCACTCTGCCCTGGAGGCCGTGCTGAGGCCGCTGGGCATGACGATTACCCACTACGCCTGCCTCGAGCTGCTGGCCCAGCGACCGGGTCTGTCGAACTCCGAGCTTGCCCGCGGCGCATTCGTCACCCGGCAGTCGATGAATGTGCTCCTGCAGGCCCTCGAACGCCAGGGACTCGTTGTCCGCCCGGCACAGGCACCCGTCGGCAGGGCCCTGCCGACCGAGCTGACCGCCCGCGGGCGCCGCCAGCTCACGGTGGCCAGCGCCGCGGTCCGCCGCGTCGAGCAAGACATGCTGGCCAATCTGGATGCCAGCGAACAAGATCAGATGCGGCGCCTGCTCACCGCGTGCATCGCCGCACTGACCGAACCGCCCGCACCGGCGACGTGACTCCTCCGGACCGGCCGCCCGGGTCAGGGCACGTGGCGCAGGCAGCAACGGCCCGGTGACGCGCGGGTGCTACCTGTAGGCGCCAGGCTTGCGTCTTCGCCGCCTTCACCTGGTTGCCCATGGGGCTAGCTGCGATGTGGATGGAAGAGTTCAATCATCAAGCGGTGGCCGTCCCGCGTCCAGTATCCCGGCACCGCAAGTCACGAAGTCCGATTGGAGTACTAGG
>JBEKCN010000480.1:0-4364 GCA_050014855.1 Streptosporangiaceae bacterium
GCGCGTCGCAAAACAAGCCGTTCTGCGACGGCAGCCATCGTAGGGTGGGGTTCCGGACCACGCGCGGTCCAACGTGAATGGAGGGTAGCGATGGTGCGAGAGGTCGATCGGGAGGGGGTTCGCCGTCTCATGCAGCAGGGCGCCCAGATCATCGACGTGCTGCCGGCCCAGGAGTACGGCGAGGACCATCTGCCCGGAGCTGTCAACCTTCCGATCCGCAAGATCGAGACCGAGGCGCGTCGCGTGCTCGATCCCGGTCGGCCGATCGTCGTGTACTGCGCGGATTCTGCTTGAGACCTCAGCCCACGAGCCGCGTGTCGGCTCCAGACCCTCGGCTTCATCCGGGTGTACGACTACAAGGCGGGCAAGCAGGACTGGATGGGAGCAGGCCTGCCCACCGAGGGGACGAACGCGCAGCGCCCGCACCTCGTCGACGTACTCCGGTGGGACGTGCCGACGTGCTCGCTCGACGAGCGGCTCGGCGACGTCCGCGACCGGGCTGTCGCCGCCGGATGGAACGCATCCGTCGTCGTGAGCCAAGACCTGGTAGTGCTCGGGCTGCTGCGGGCCAAGGAGCTTGACGCCGATCCGGATCTCCCCGCTGAGCAGGTCATGCGTCCCGGACCGAGCACATACCGGCCGTTCGTGAGCGTCCAGGAAATGCAGCTCACGATGACTGAGCGCAACGTGGAGAGCTCACCGGTCACCACCTCCGATGGCAAGCTCGTCGGGCTTGTTCGGAAACAGGACATCGGGGCACCTGGCTGATCGTGACGTGGGCGGCCAGCTTCTGGGCCGCCGAGGCCGACCCCCGGGAACGGTAACGGGCAATACGATAGCGGTCACCCGTTCGACTTCACCACTAACGCGCGGATGGCTAACCGACAGCCCGAGGCAGCCGGCGACCAGTACGGATGGATAGCGACGGTACCAAGCGGGGACTTACCGGAACCACTACCGCCATGTGCAGCCAGTAGGGATCACCCCGGTCCTTGGCCAGGTGCGTCATCCTGGTAGAGACGCGCGCCCAAGCGTCTAGTACCAGAGGTAATGACCCATTACCTCTGATAGGCCGCGTGCCACCTTCAGGGAACAGCGTGTGACCTCCACTAAAGGACATAGCCGGCGCCCGTAGCGGGAGGTGACTCCTGCGCATTATCTCTGTTAGCGCCAGAAATGACAGTGGTCGAGGCTTACCTGCTGGCCGGGATGCCCTGCCGTGAGCTGGGGGACCAGCGCGCGGCGAATCAGGCGGCCGAGCGCGCTCTGGCCCTGGCGGAGGCTGATCGGTTGGTGCTGCCGTTCGCGATGACGGGTTCCCGGGAGCAGCTGACGGCGCTGCCGCGGCATGAGACGGCGCACGCCGCGCTGCTAGCCGACATCCTCGATGTGCTGAGCCGGGGGGGAGGAGATCAGCGCGGGTGAGCTAAAGGTGCTGCGGTATCTGCCGACGAACCTGTCGCGGCATGAGATCGCGGCCGAGCTGTCGGTGTCGGTGAACACGGTCAGCACGCACATCCGCAGCATCTACGCCAAGCTCCAGGTGAGTGACCGCTCCTCAGCCGTCCAGCGCGCGCGGGAGTTGCGGCTGCTGGCCACCGCGCGTTAGGAAAGCCGGACCGCAAATCACCGGAACCAGGTGACAGCCGCTCCCCTTGATGGCAGGTAGCTTCGCGCGCACCCGATCACTGTCACGAGAAGGTGCCGTTCCCACGACCAGTGCCCTAGCGCCCGACCCGCTCGCTCGGGGGATCCCTTGCTCCTGCTCAAGGCCGCGGGCTCCAGGGGTCAGGACCATCAAGACCTTCGGTGCCCCAGGTCCGGTCGCGCGAATCATCGTGATCCGGTGACGCCTCCTCGCCTGCCTGGCGGCAAGCCTGGTAGTGGCCCGCCTCCCGGCAGGGATTTCAGCAGTGATTCGACATGGGCGAGCCCGCCTGGGGGCGCTGCCAGCCGACCCCAACCGAAGGGAGATCCTCCGTGAGCACCGAGCAGCGAGAGAACCTCGAAGCAGTCCTGCGACAGTCAGCCTTCCCCGCCGGCATCGATATGAACGAGCAACGGCGACTGCTCAAAGAGTTGACATCGTCGCAGCCGCTGCCCGCCGACGTGACCGTGACCGCAGCCGCACTGGGCGGCGTCCCAACCGCCGAGATCACCATCGACGGAATCGAACCTCGCCACGTTGTTCTTTACTTCCACAGCGGCGTTTACGTACTGGGGGACGCCTTCCAAGCCGCTAACCTGGCCTCGCAGGTCGGCCGGCGGACGCGCGCCAAGGTCATCTCCGTCGACTACCGGCTCGCCCCCGAGCACCCATACCCGGCCGCGGTCGACGACGCCCTCGCCGCCTACGAAGCCCTCCTGCACGACACAGCCCCGCAGGACATCGCCTTCGCGGGCGAGTCCGCCGGCGGCGGCCTCGCCATCGCCACCCTGGTCAACGCCCGCGATCACAGGCTGCCCTTGCCAGCTGCGGCCTTCGTCATGTCACCGTATGCCGACCTCACCCTGGCCGGGACGACCATGCAAACCAAGCGCGAGGTCGACCCGCTGATGAGCCGGGAAAACCTCCAATCCCGGGTCACCGACTACACGGCGGGACAAGACCCCGCTCTCGGCCTCATCAGCCCCATATTCGCCGACCTGTCCGGCCTGCCGCCCCTGATCATCCAGGCCGGAACTCACGAGGTTCTCCTCGACGACGCCGTCCGCCTCGCGCGGCAAGCCGCCACCGCCGACGTCGAGGTCACCCTCGACATCACCCCCCGGGTGCCGCACGTCTTCCAGACCTTCTACCCGATCCTCGACGAAGCGGCCGCTGCACTGGACCGAGCCGGACAGCTCCTGTCGGCGCATCTCGCCAGCGCAGAACGCGTCACCGCATAGCAAAGGCAGAAACGTTACGGGGAACAGGAACCACGGCCCGTTCGGCCGAAAAGAGATTTCAAAACAACGTAGGCAGGTGACCGTCGCAGCTGACTGGTCACGGCGATAGCTCACTACGCCCTCAACCTAGGGAGATTGTCATGCCCACCCCACCACCAGACACCGGGCCGCCGACCCGGGCGGTCAGTACCGCGGCGGCGTCAAACGCCACCGCGACGCCAGGCTCAGGCGCCCCGACGCGGCGGCTGGGCCTGGCGCTCGTCGTCATCGCGACGGCACAGCTCATGGTCGTGCTCGACGGGACCATCGTCAACGTCGCCCTGCCGCACATCCAGAACGCGCTCGGCTTCTCCGACAGCAACCTGGAATGGGTCGTCAACGTGTACGCCCTGGTGTTCGGCGGGCTGCTGCTGCTCGGCGGGAGATCCGGCGACCTGCTGGGGCGCCGCCGGATCTTCATCACCGGCATCCTGGTCTTCGCGGGGGCCTCGCTGCTCGGCGGGTTCGCCACCGACCAGGCGTGGCTGCTGTCCGCCCGTGCCCTGCAGGGAGTCGGCGCGGCGATGGCCGCGCCGACCGCCCTGTCGCTGATCGCCGTCACCTTCCCCGAGGGCCCGCCGCGGAACCGCGCCATGGGCGTGTACGCGTCGATGAGCGTGGCCGGCGCCGCCGCCGGGCTGATCGCCGGCGGCCTGCTCGTCAGCTACCTCAACTGGCGCTGGGTGTTCTTCGTCAACGTGCCGATCGGCCTGGTCGTCGCGGCCCTGGCCACGCGGGTGCTGCCCGAGTCGCAGCGGCGCACGGGGCGCTTCGACCTGCCCGGCGCGTTCACCGGGACGCTCGGCGTCGCCTCCCTGGTGTACGGCCTGTCCAGCGCCGCGACCAGCCAGAACGGCGTCTCGCACTGGGGCGACACCAAGGTCATCGCCTCGCTGGCGGCCGCCGCCGTGCTGCTCGCCGCGTTCGCGGTGATCGAGGTCCGCAGCACGCACGCGCTGCTCCCGATCCGGGTGCTGCGCAGCCGGGACCGGACGGGATCCTACCTGATCAGCCTGTGCGTCGGCGCCGCGCTGTTCGGCATGTTCTTCTTCCTCACGATCTTCGTGCAGGACGTGTGGGGCTACAGCCCGCTGAAGACCGGCATCGCGTTCCTGCCGATAACCGCCATGATCATACTGGCGTCCGGGATCGCGTCGCAGGCGGTGCCCCGCATCGGCGCCCGGCCGCTGATGATCGCCGGCAGCGCGATCATGGCCGGCGGGATGTTCTGGCTATCCCGGATCACCGAGCACAGCAGCTACGCCGGCGGCCTGCTCGGCCCGATGCTGATCGCCGGGGCCGGCCTGGGCCTGCTGTTCGTGCCGATGGCGCTGGTCTCGCTGACCAAGGTCCGCAACGCCGACACCGGGGTGGCCTCCAGCCTGGTCAACGTCGGCCAGCAGGTCGGCGGCTCGATTGGGCTGGCGATCCTCGGC
>JBEKCN010000481.1:0-4700 GCA_050014855.1 Streptosporangiaceae bacterium
TCCCGCATTCAACTCCGATTGATCGCCAGCGGGAGGCTGCTGACCTGGTCCTCGCTGCGTGGCCCGGTCTTCACTTCGGCGCTACGCACTCGTGGTTGATGCCACCCTGGTGGGGCGTTGCTATCCGCCAGACGCCCGCAGGTGAACGAGGAGAGAACCCGATGACCACAACGCAATCCGGCCCAGCGAGCGCCGACGGTGCGTCCGGTGGCGTGCTGGGTGGCCGGCCACTGATCGCCCAGACCTTCCACGGCAGTGATCCCGACACGGTGGCCGCCGCCGCCATCTGCTCCGTGACCCCGACCAAGTGCCAGGCACGCACGCGGCTCTACCGGGACGGAACGCTTGAGCGTGAGGGCTTCCCGGTCTCCGAGATCAGCGATTACCTGTCCGACGAGTCGGTCACCCTCTGGCTTGACCTGCGTGATCCGGACCGCGACGACCTGGCGGTACTGAGTGACGAATTCGGGCTGCATCCGCTGGCCGTGGAGGACGCCGTACACGAGCACCAGCGGCCCAAGGATACCGATTCGGGTGAGCTGGCCACCAGCGAACTCGCCGCGTTCATCACCCGGCGGGCGCTGATCACCGTCCGTAAGGACGATGGGCTGGACATCGGCGCCGTCGTGGATCGCTGGGACGCCAACCCCGATCTCACCAAATTCGGCGTCGGCTACCTGCTCTACGGACTGCTCGACTACATCGTGGACGGCCACTTCGACTCGGTGCAGAGTCTCGACGACGCCGTGGAGACACTGGAGGACCAGGTGTTCGCCGACGTCCCGCAGGGCCTGGCCGTCCAGCGGCGCAGCTTTGAACTGCGTAAGAGCCTGGTCCTGCTCCGCCGGATCGTGATTCCCATGCGCGAGGTGGCGAACTCCCTGATGCGCCGCGACCTGCATGTCGTGACCGACGATCTCATGCCCTACTACCAGGATGTCTACGATCACGTGCTCCGCGCCGCCGAGTGGACGGACAGCTTGCGAGACCTGGTGACGAGCATCCTGGAGACCAACCTGACCATCCAGGGCAACCGGATGAACGTCATCACCAAGAAGGTCACGAGCTGGGCCGCGATCATCGCGGTTCCGACCTTCATCACCGGCTTCTACGGGATGAACGTGCCCTATCCCGGCTTCAGCCGGCAAGCCGGTTTCGCGACCTCGGTCGCCATCATGGTCGTCGCCGGGATCGTGCTCTACATCATTTTCCGGCTCCGGGACTGGCTGTAAGATCGGCGGGCGGTTCGCCGCGCGCTGGCGTAGGCTCCTCTTCCAGCCTTAGCCCGGCCGACCGAACGGACGGTAGTCACTATGGACTCCCTGCTCCGGCTCATCTCCTACGCGGGTGATCGGCCCGCATCATGGGCGGAGCTGCGGGACCTCAGGACCGAACCGGGCGAGCCCGGCGAATTCCGCCTGCTCGTCCCGCCGGGCGTCCCGACTGTGGAAGAGACCGGCAACCCGTTGGCCGATGCCGCCGCGGTCATGTCCGGCAGCACCGCATACGCCGTCCGCACCGCCGCCACCTTCGCCCGGCGGGCAGGGGGCGCCGTCTCGGCCACCAGGAGCTTCCTGGATGGCCTCCGCAGCGGGAGCCGGGGTCAGCCCTGAGGTCGGCCGCGCCGCCCCGGCGGCCGGCGCCGATCACAGTCCGCTCAAAGGTCGTCTTCAACGCTGCCCGGGCCGTCCTGCCTGAAGTATTTGCGATCCTCCTCCTCCATCTCGGCAACGTCCGCCGCTGCGGCCTCCTTGATTTCTTCAAGATCTGGATCACGGCGCCCGGTCGGGACTACCCAGCGGCGCAGTCCGGTGGGCCTGTCGCCGGACCCATCGGAACGGAACCGGGAGAAGAGGCCCATAACCTAGGCCTCGCATATCCGGTGTGGGATCTCGTACGTACCGAGGTGAACGTCATTGCCAGCGCTCCTTACCGTTAACTGGAGATGGCCCCCCGAGTGAGTTCAGTCTGCGGCAGGAACCGGGACTCTGTCACCCCGGCCGGGTGACGCGATACCGATACGCGGCCGCCGACGTCAACCGGACAGACGCGCCCGGCCGGGCGTTCTCGGGCCGCCTGGCCAGGGCCGCGTTACTGCGACCAGGGAAAACCGCCTCGGCAGACGCGCTGCCCCGTGGTACGGCGCTCCGCCGCCTGGCGGTGGAGGCGGCCGTCCCGGTAGGAGGGGCGGACATATGGGCTATTTCTTCGGGTCGCTTACGCGGCGGCTCAGAGCGCGTCCTCGCCGTAGTCGTGATCGGGGTGGTTGACTTCGCCGGCGCGCCAGTAGCCCCGGGTCAGGATGCGATCCGCGGGCCAGCCCAGCGGCCCGAGCAGCTGGGAGCGGATGTCCCGCACCGCCACGGCCTCGCAGGCGGCCCACACCTGTCCCGCACCCGGGGGCGGCGTCCACGCGGCGACCGCCGACGTGAGCGTGGCACCGGGGCGGTCACCGGGCCGGCGCGGCAGCCAGCGCACGTCGGCGCCCGCGCGGGCCGGAAGCGTGACCTCGTGGCCGGAATCCTCCAGCTCGGCGACTACGTGCACGGGCACGTCCGGGTCGATCGCCTCCAGCACGGTGGCGATGGCGGGCAGGGCGCTCTCGTCGCCGGCCAGGAGCAGCCAGCGGCTGTCCGGTAGCAGCTCGTAGGTGCGGCGGGGCTGGCTCACCGCCACCTGGTCTCCGGGCTGGGCCTGGGTGGCCCACTGAGACGCCGGGCCGTGGCCATGCAGCACGAACTCCAGGTCGAGGCGGCCGGTGGCCGGGTCCCAGCGCCGGGGGGTGAACGTGCGGGTCGTGGGGCGGGGGCGTCCCGGCTCGATGACCATGAAGCCCTCAGCGTCGGCGGGCGGCAGCTCCGCGTTCCGCTGGCCCGGCTCGGGCAGGAACAGCTTCAGGTGACTGGCCGGTCCCGGCCAGCGGAACCCGGCCAGGCCAGCGCCACCCACCGAGATCCGCAGCAGGTAGGGGCCGAGGGGCTCGACGGCATCGACAATGGCGGGATACGGGCGGGGACGACGGCGCTGAGTGACCGTGGCTCCGCCGCGGTTGTCCGTTTCAGGCATACCAGAACACTATCATGAGCCAGTCTTGATATATCGGTAACATGTCAGGAATATTCTGACCATAGCGGCAGAGCCCGCCCGCGGCGCCGCGCCCGCGGTGAGGGCGTTGACCGAGCGCATTGCGGTCTTCATTGACTTCCAGAACGTCCACCTCGTCGGCCGCGGCCTTTTTGAGGGCGGCACCCGCAAGAACCTCTTCGACCTGCGCCGCGTCGCCGTGGCCCACAACCGCCACGTCATCACACGCCAGACCGCCGCTAGCGACTACCAGCGGACAGCCTCACTATCTGACCGGCGCTCTAGGAAACGGGCGGGAGCAGGAAGCTCGCGCGGGCTGAGCTGAGCCAGTCGTCGATCGGCTGCGGCTCCTGCCCGGTCACCTCGCGAACCGTCGGGGTCACCGTGTCGCCGCCGCGGTGCCGGAACCATTCGAACCACTCGACGTAGCCGTCTGCTTCCCAGGGGTCCATTCCGCCGGCCAGCATCATCTTCCGCGCCTGCTCGCCGGACTGCCCCTGCTGGCTCACCTGGCGCGCGAAGACGGCCGAGATCCGCTTGGCGACGTCCTTGTAACTCAGCGCCGCCGGCCCGGTCAGCACGTACGTATCGCCCTCGTATCCCTGGCTGGTCAGCACCTGAGCCGCGACCGCGGCGACGTCCCGGACGGCCACGAAGCCGATCCGGCCCTGGCCGGCGGGCGCGCGGATCACGCCCTCCTTGCGGATGGTCTCGGCGGCGGCCAGCAGGTTCTCCATATAGAAGGTGGGAGCGAGGTAGCTGACCGGGAGGCCGGTCGCGTCCAGGTGCATGGCCACCCGCCGATGGCTGCGCATGAAACGCACGTCGCAGCCCGGGTCCTGGAATCCGTCCGCCGCCATCTTGACCACGTGCGGGCCGTGGCCCGCGGCCACCAGCGCATCGATGAACACCGTCTCGAGCTCGGCCTGCTCCTCAAGCGCCGGGCTCAGCAGGAAGACCCGGCTGAATTCGCGCAAGGTCTGCGCCGGCGGCGGTTCGTCGAACGACCCCACTACAACCCGCGGCGTGCCGGGCAGATCGTCTCCCCGGGCCTGCACCCGTACCATCGCCGTAACGTCGGCGCCCGCGTCGGCCAGCGCCTCCATGAGCCGGTAGCCGACCCGTCCGGTCGCCCCGGTCACCAGAATCGCCCCGTCAGGAGTAGTCATGGCTGCCATCACGCACCCTGCAGCCCTGCCGTGTCAATACCGGCCGGGGGTGAATACCGGCGGTGTTGCGGAGCCAGCGGGATGCGGAGCCGACCGCGTCGCAGGCGGCTCCGCATTCACCGCGCCTATGGGCGGTGACGGGTCATGGCGCGATGTCCCATTGCTGGCCGGTGTTGTCGAGTTGTGCCGACTGCCGGACTATCGTCCCGTCGGCGGTGCCGCCAGTTCACGGAGTCCAGGACCTTGCCGCTGCCGCAGGGCCAGGCCGTTAGGCCCTTCCCCGTAGGGATGCGCCCGGCGGAAGATGGGGGGCGCTACGGCGGTCCGCCCGGATTCGCTTCAGGAGGAACACCATGCGTATCCCCGCGGAGTCCTTGTCCGGCCGTTCGGTGCGGGACAAGATCGTCACCGCCGCCGAGGCGGTACGGCTTATCCATGACGGCGACT
>JBEKCN010000482.1:0-4350 GCA_050014855.1 Streptosporangiaceae bacterium
TCACCACCCGCGTCAGCGCCCGCCAGCTGCTGCGCGGCCCGGACGGGAAGCGGGTCACCGGGGCCCGGGTGCACGACGAGGAGTCCGGGCGCGACATCGACGTCTCCGCCAAGCGGGTCGTGCTCTGTGCCGGAGTGTGGACCGACCTGGTGCACGAGCTCAGCGGCATCCAGGCCGGCTACAAGGTCCGGATGTCCAAGGGCGTGCACGTCGTCGTGCCTTACGAGGCGATCCGCTCCGACACCGGAATCATCCTGCGGACCGAAAAGAGCGTGCTGTTCATCATCCCGTGGGGGCAGCGCTGGATCGTCGGGACCACCGACACCGACTGGAGCGGCGATCGGGCCGAACCGACCGCGACCGGCGAGGACATCGACTACATCCTGGAGCACGCCAACCGCATCCTGGCCCGGCCGCTGACCCGCGCCGACGTCATCGGCGTGTACGCCGGGCTGCGCCCGCTGATCGCGGCCGATGACACGACACCCACCACCAAGCTGTCCCGCGAGCACGTAGTCGACACCCCCGTCCCCGGGCTGGCCAGCATCGCGGGGGGCAAGTTCACCACCTACCGGCTGATGGCCCGCGACGTGGTGGACGCGGCGGTGGCCGACTTCGGCCGCTGGGTGCCCGCCTCGGTCACTGACCAGCTGCCGCTGCTGGGCGCGGACGGCCTCGCTGCCGCTGCGGCCGAAGCGGAACGGCTCGCCGAGGACTACGGGCTGCCGCGGGCAGCCGTCGAGCACCTCCTCGACCGGTATGGAACGCTCACCGAGGAGGTCCTCGAACTGACCCGGGACAACCCCGCGCTGGCCCAGCCGCTGGCTCCCGGGCATCCCTACCTCGCCGCCGAGGTGGCCTACGCGGTCACTCACGAGGGAGCCCTGCACGTAGAAGATGTCCTGGTCAGGCGAGTTCGGCTGTTCATTGAAACCGGAGCCTCCGGGGCCGAGGCGGTCGGGCCGGTCACCGACATCATGGGCGACCTGCTCGGCTGGGACGCTGGTCAGCGGACCGCCGAAACCGACCTTTACCTGGAGCTCCTGGCGGCCGACACGCGGGCGCTCAGCGGGCTGACCAGCCTGTCCGGCGTCCAGCGGGAGACGGCCGGGTGACCGGGAACCCTCGGCGCAGTGAATTCCCGCACGAAACTGGAGGGTTAGGGCAGGGAAACGCGATGCGGCGGACCAGCTCACCTTCCACCGTTCTCTTTGGCCAGTGCCGTGCGGGCGGGTGCGGTCATGGCCCGTGACACCTCGGTGGGCCGGTCCCGTGACACCTCGGTGGGCCGGTCCCGTGACACCTCGGTTGGCCGGTCCCGCCGACTGCTGACCTTCCGGCTGGACGGGGACCAGCGGCAGCGGCTGAAGGCCCGGCTGGCAGGTGAAGGCCGGACCATGTCCGAGGTGGTGATCCTCGGGCTGCAGCATTACGTGGGGCACGGTACGCGGCGGTCCGGTTCTGGCCCCGGATCGCGTGAGCTGGATGCCCCTGCGGATGCGTCGGCTGCGCCCGAACTGGATGAGGCCTCCGAGCCCGTGTCCGTCCCTGGCCTGGAGGGGACGCTCGGCGCCCCCGCCGCGCTCGAACCGACGCCCCGCCCGCGCGAACCGATGCCCACCGCCGGGCTGCCCACCGCCGGGCTGCCCACCGCCATTGGGACCACCGCCTCGGGGACCACCGCCGCGGGGACCACCGTCGTGGCTAGCGTCAGCCAGCTCACCCTCCCAGCCCCGACCGCCGCCTACCTGCGCAACCTGCGTAAGTCCGGGGACAGTGACCTGCTGTCGGCCACACTGGCCAGGCTGCACGAGGTTGGCTGGCCGCTGCGTCCGCTGGCGGACGCCCTCGGTATCAGCCGCCAGGCAGTGCAGGCCCGGATCCGGCAGCCCGTGCCGTCCGCGGTGCGCTCACGGGTGCCAGGTGTCCCGCCACCTTCGGCCTTTCCGCGCCGCCGCCCGGCCCTGGCCAGTGGACGGCGCGCGCACCTCACCGTGAAGATCGACCACGCCCTGCGATCGGCGGCGCACGGTAAGGCCGTCCGCGAGGGCAGCTCACTGAGCCAGGTGATCGAGAAGATCCTGGACTACTACGTGCGGCACGGCCTGCCCACAGGTGAGGTCCGGCTGGGCGACACGACCCCGACCCGGCCGGGGCCGCGCCGTAAGCGCCGGGCGCGCGGGGCCGGACCGCCGTCCGACTGAGCTTGGCCGGGGCGCGGCTCAGTCTTCGAGCATGGCCATCAGCTTCTGGACGGTCGCCCAGTTACGGGCGGTGCCCGTCGAGTTAGGGCCGGTACGGGACAGCTGCGCCGCCAGTTCACTGCGGCCCAGGCCGTCCGGCGTGTGCAGGAACAGGGTGCGCCCGACGATGGTCACCCCGTCCTGGCCACCCTTGCTGGCGGCTCGCTGCCGGGCTTTCTCGATGGCCGCTACGTCGTCGGCGGTCAGATTGGTCCGCCGGAACACGGCGTGCAGGGCTTTCGGGTTGGACTCCTCCGGGTACGGGTTGTCCCTAATGACCTGGGCCAACTCGTCGCGCGACACCACCACGACGTGGCCGGGCACTTTGAAGCGCTCCATGACCGCCTGGTCCAGGAGCTCGGCGAGGGCCCCAATATCCGTCTCCGAGGTGGTGAACACTACGTTGCCGCTCTGGATATAGGTCGCAACGTCGGTGAGCCCGAGCGAGGTCATCAGCTCCCGCAGGTCGGCCATCGGGACCTTGTTACGCCCGCCGACATTGATGCCCCGCAGCAGGGCCACGTGTGTGCGCACGGCTGCATCTTCTCAGATCAGGCCGGTCCGGACTCACGTAAAGTAGCCACATGCCGGGGGCTAAGACGGTGGTAGAGGCAGCGGGACGGGAAGTGCCGGTCAGCAACCCGGACAAGGTCTTCTTCCCGCGTACTGGCCACACGAAGATCGACCTGGTCCGCTACTACCTCGCGGTCGCGGACGGCGCGGTCCGCGGTGTCTATGGGCGCCCGATGGCGCTCAAGCGGTTCGTGAACGGGGCCGAGGGCGAGCCGTTCTTCCAGAAGAGAGCGCCGGACAGCCGGCCGGACTGGATCGAGACGGTCGAGCTGCGTTTCCCGTCGGGCCGGACCGCCAGCGAGGTTGTGGTGCGTGATGCCGCGCCGCTGGTGTGGGTGGTCAACCTGGGCTGTATTGACCTCAACCCGCATCCGGTCCGTGCCGAGGATCTTGATCATCCGGACGAGCTCCGGGTCGACCTTGACCCCGTGCCCGGCATCGAGTGGCCACAGATCATGGACGTCGCCATGGTGGCGAAGTCGGTGCTGGAGGATTTTGGCCTGACCGCCTGGCCGAAGACGTCGGGCTCGCGGGGCTTCCACATCTACGCCCGGATCGAACCGCGCTGGCCGTTCACCGACGTCCGCCGGGCTGCGGTGGCGCTCGCCCGGGAAGTCGAACGGCGCGCTCCCGGCATCGCCACCAGCAAGTGGTGGAAAGAGGAACGGCACGGGGTGTTCGTGGACTACAACCAGAACGCCAAGGACCGGACCATCGCCTCCGCCTACTCCATCCGCCCGCTGCCGGACGCCAGGGTCTCGACGCCCCTTCGGTGGGATGAGGTTGCGGATTGTGACCCAGCTGCATTCACCATCGACACCGTGCCGGCGCGGTTTGCCGAGGTGGGGGATCCGTGGGCCGAAATGGATTCGGCCGTGGGCTCCCTCGATGGGCTGCTCGGCCTGGCCGAACGGGACGAGGCCGCGGGCCTGCCCGACGCGCCGTGGCCCCCGCATTTCGTCCGGCAGGCGGGTGAGGAACCACGGGTCCAGCCGTCGAAACGCCGGACGGGGCGTAAGACGGCGGCCAGTGGGGCGGCGAACGCCCAGGGTGCCACAGCCAAGGCAACCGCGGCGGCCGGCAAGACGAGGACCAAGGGGGCGGCGGGCAAGGGAGCGACCGCCAAGGGAGGGGCCAAGGGCCCGGAGGATACGCCGGGCGCGGCTACGGGGACGAAGCGGAATTCTGCCGGGGCAGAACCGGTCTCCGGTAAGGCCGAGCCAGCTTCGGCTCAGGCAGCGCCGGCCGCTGCCAAGACCGAGGCCGGGGCCGGGGCCGACGACGACGGTACAGGGACCGTCCCCCGCAGTCCCACGGGCCGGCGCCAGTCCAAGATGCCGCTGATCGAGGTCGCCCGGGCGGCGACCAAGGCCGAGGCCATGGAGGGCCTGGAGCGCTGGAAGGCGCGGCACGGGGACGTCTGGCCGCACCTGGCCCCGGCCGACGTGCTGGTGGACTCGATGCGCGGCCGCAGTTACAGCTGGACACGGATCCGGCTGAACCTGCAGCATGTCCCGGAAGCGGAACGCCCGGC
>JBEKCN010000483.1:0-4349 GCA_050014855.1 Streptosporangiaceae bacterium
CTTGATCCGAACTTCCCCCGGTCCGCGCTCACCGCGAGTGCCGATCGTAAGGACCCCCACCGAACCGATCGCCGACGAGTCCGCGACCAACGCATGCCCCCTTACACCACCTGAATATCTCTAAGCCTAGTCCCGCCGGCGGCATGCGTTAATAGCCCTCCCCGGCGGCGTGCGATGCCACGAAATGGCCTGGTCACCGGGTCTGGCGAGGAAATGTTACGGTCAGGGAGTGGCCGGGCGCCGCAGACGGCGTCGGCCCCGGAAATGCGGAGACCCGCCGTCCTGTCAGCGATCAGGGCCAAGGGAAAAGCGCAGCCCGCGCGCCACGCAGGATCAATCAGGGCGGAGCGGGGGAGCAGGACCGACGCGCGGCCCGGCGGACGCGGCGCGGCCTGTGGGCCCGGCTAGAGCCAGCCGGCCCGTACGTAGTCAGCCGGGGCAGCCGGCGGGGCCGTGCCCAGTTCGCCGCGCCGCACCTGGCCGAGCATCCGCTCGATCGTGTCCAGGATGTCCGGGACGACGTGCCGGAGGTCTTCCGCGTCATCCGGGCCCGCCACGTCGGCGCTGACCGCGGCTTCCTTCAGTACCTCCGGAAGGTTCGACAGCTTCGACGCAAGCCAGGCGATCGGGTCCGCCGAAAGCTCCCTGACGAACACGCGGCGACCCGGCTCCCAGCCCTTGAAGGCGGGGTGATGATGGGTCCGGTCGAAGCTGCCGGGCTGGCCATCGACCGATTCGAGCAGGTCGGCCCGCCAGATGGGCTGGCCGACGGCGATCGGCTGGGCGGAGTAGATCGAACCTTTGAGGTCACCACGTTCGAGTACCCGCAGTTCCAGCCGGACCCCGTGCTCCGCGCCCTCCTGCCCCTTAGGGGGGTTGGGGTGGACGAAGTAGAGGTCGCTGATCAGTACGCCGATGCGCTCGAAACCGAACGTGCAGAGCATGGATGATTTCCTTCCCGGCCGCGCCAGCGTGCCCCGTTCTGCTGCCATTGCCTTCCACTATTGCGTGGGGCATAGCCGGATGAAAACCGGCCGGCCAGCGATGAGGGGACCGGTGATAGAAACAGGCATATGCGGCACCGCCGTAGCGGCCGTGCGGGGCCCGGCCGGGCCGGTCACCCACTGCGAGGAGACGCAGCGATGCACGAACCGCCGGATGTCCACCTACCGCTCCCCCGGGCCTGCCCGTTCCGCGTGCCGCCGGCGTTCAGCGATCTCCGTGCGGCGCCCGGCCTGGCTACCGGCAAACTGCCCGGCGGAATGCTGACCTGGCTGGTGACGCGGCTGGACGACGCGCGCGCGGCGCTGTCGGCTCCCGCGTTCACCGCTGACCGATCCGACCCGTCGTTTCCCATGCCACAGAAGCGGCCCGCCCCGGCCGGGGCGCGGCGGCCGACCGTGACTGCCGCCGAGCGCCGGGCCCGCGGCCGGGGCGCGTCACTGATCGGCATGGATCCGCCGGACCACACGGTGGCGCGGCGGGCGGTCATCGGCGAGTTCACCACCCGGCGAGTCCAACTGCTGCGGCCGCGCATCCAGCAGATCGTGGACGAGCGGATCGACGCGATACTGGCCGACGGCCCGCCCGCCGACCTGGTGGCTGCCCTGTCGCTGCCGGTGCCGTCGCAGGTCATTTGCGAGCTGCTCGGAGTGCCGTACGCGAAGCACGAGTTCTTCCAATCGCGCAGCATGATGCTGCTCAGCCACCGGGTCCACGCCGAGCAGCGGTTCGAGGCGCTGCGCGAACTGTTCGGCTTCCTGGACGAACTAGTCTCGGCGGCGGAAACCGAGCCCGGCGACAACCTGCTCGGCCGCCAGGTCACCCGGCGGACGCCAGCCAGCGACGAAGATCACCGCGACCTGGTCAGCCTGGCGTTCCTGCTGCTGGTGGCCGGGCACGAGACGACGGCGAACATGATCTCGCTCGGCACGCTGGCCGTGCTGAACGATCCCGGCCGCCTGATGAGCGCGGTCACGGACCCGGACCGGGCCCCGCTCACGGTCGAGGAAATGCTGCGCTACTTCTCGATCGCCGACATCGGGACCGGCCGCGTCGCACTGACCGGCACCGAGATCGGCGGCACCCAGATCCAGGACGGCGAGGGCGTGATCATCTCCCTGCTCGCCGCGAACCATGATCCCGCGGCGTTCCCTGATCCGGACACGCTGGACCCCGATCGACGGGACCGGTCGCACGTCGCCTTCGGGTTCGGGCCACACCAGTGCCTCGGGCAGAGCCTGGCCCGGGCCGAACTGGAGATCGTCTACGGAACCTTGTTCCGCCGGATCCCCGGGCTGCGGCTGGCCCTCCCGCTGGACGAGCTCCCGGTGAAGGACGACGCGTTCGTCTACGGCCTGCACGAACTGCCGGTCACCTGGTAGCTGGTCAGCCGGCGAGCAGGCTCCCAGAGGATCAAATTAAGGCGTTGTTTCCCAACCAGGCTGCGACGCGGAGCCCGTGAGCAGGACCGCAGCGGCCGCCGCGCCCACCGCCGCCGCACCGCCAGAGCTCAGCGCGACCAGCCAGCGCTGCAGCGGCGGCAGCTCATGCCACGCACGCGCGGTGGTCAGCAGGTCCAGGCCGTCGGCGAGCGCAGCGAGACCCACCCACAGGGCCGCCGGGCCGGAGCCGGCCGACCCGAATGGGCCAGATGGCGAGGGTGGCGCCGGGTCCGGCGGGGGTGCTTCGCCATAGACCGCGGCCACCGCCGACTCCGGAGACTCCGGAGACTCCGGGTCGGCGCCCGGCCGCACCGGCACCGAGACCGGCGCCGCAGCGTCCCAGACCATGGCCCGGCGCGACGCGGCCTGAAGTCTCTGCAGCCGCAGCGCGGCGAGCGCACCCAGGCCGAGAGCAAGATCCCGGCCACCTAGCGCCCGGCCGAGGACCCGGCCGGACGGGCCGCCGCCTGCGCCGCCGACCCAGGAGCGGGAAACGAGCGCGGGAGCGGCGAACGCCACGACCCCCACGCCTACCCGGCTGACGGCCACGGCCGTGGCCCCCCGCCGGAGCCATTCCGACATCGCTGCTGGCACCTGCGCCGCCTCCTCGGGATCGGGGTGTCACCTGTCATCCTGCCGCACGCTACCCCCGGAAGAAGCAGCCCACCCGGGCTGTTGCCTGCTGGTGTGAGCGATCTGCGAAATGTTCCCCTGTCCGTGCTCGATCTGGCGCCCATTCCCGAGGGCGGCACCGCGAGCGGCGCCCTGCGCGCCACCATCGAGCTGGCCCAGCGCGCCGAGGAGCTCAGGTACCAGCGCTTCTGGGTCGCCGAGCACCACAACATGCCCGGCATCGCCAGCTCCGCGCCGCCCGTGCTCATCGGGCATCTCGCCGACGCCACCTCGCGTATCCGCGTCGGGTCCGGCGGGGTGATGCTGCCCAACCACGTCTCGCTGGTGGTGGCCGAGCAGTTCGGCATGCTCGAGGCGCTGCACCCCGGGCGGATCGACCTGGGCATCGGCCGGGCCCCGGGCACGGATCAGGTGACCGCGGCGGCGCTGCGGCGCTCGCCCGAGGGGCTGTCCGCGGACGACTTTCCCGAGCAGCTCGGCGAGCTGATCGGTTTCTTCAGCGGGGAGTGGCCCGATGGCCATCCCTACGCGGCCATCACCGCGGTCCCCGGCCAGGGCAACAGCCCGTCGATGTGGCTGCTCGGATCGAGCGGGTACAGCGCGCAGGTCGCCGGGCTGCTGGGCCTGCCGTTTGCGTTCGCGCACCACTTCAGCGCGGCCAACACCCTGCCGGCGCTCGCCCTGTACCGGGACCGGTTCCGCCCGTCGGGGACGCTGCAGCGGCCGCACGCCATGATCGCGGCCGCGGTGATCTGCGCCGACAGCGATGAGCGCGCGCAGTTCCTGGCCGGCCCCGGGACCCTGTCGTTCCTCCGGCTGCGCTCCGGCCGCCCGGGCCCGCTGCCATCGCCGGAAGAGGCGGCCGCCTACCCGTATACCTCGCTCGACCGGGAGATCATCGCCTCCCGCCAGTCGTCGAACATCATTGGCTCGCCGGAGACCGTGCGCCGCGGCCTCACAGAGCTGCTGGCCGCCACCGACGCCGACGAGCTGATGATCACGACCATGGTGTTCGACCCCGCTGACCGGCTGCGCTCCTTCGAGCTCGTGGCGGAGATCGCGGCCCAGGCCCGCGGGGAAGAACCCGAAAGCGTCGCGGCATCCGGGGGGCCACGGGTCGGCAACGACTGACCTGGTATCCGGTGGGTGGCCGGCTCCCGGCTGCGCAATACTGCCCCACACCCTGACCAGTTCGGCCAGGACGAGTGAGGTTCCGGTAGTCGCCGGAGACCCGGGAAGCCGGAGACCCGGGAAACCGGAGACCCGGGAAAC
>JBEKCN010000484.1:0-4342 GCA_050014855.1 Streptosporangiaceae bacterium
TAGCCGGGGGCATGGACGGGGACATAGCCGGGGCCATCGCTGGGAGCACGAGCCGGGAGGAGGCCCGCGCCGCGGAGGCCGCCGGGGCCGCGGCGGCGGCGGGCAGCTCCCCAGCCGAGGTGATCGGCACCGAGGCGCTGGACTCCTAGGAAGCCCGCGGCTGGTAAGGCAGGCCGGCCTACCAGCCAGCCGGCAGCGGCATGCCCTCGCTGTAGCCCGACGCGCTCTGCAGGCCGATGACCGCACGCTCGTGCAGTTCCGCCAGGTTGCTCGCGCCCGCGTAGGTGCAGGCGCTGCGCACCCCGGCCACGATCGAGTCGATCAGGTCCTCCACCCCGGGGCGCGCCGGGTCCAGGTACATGCGCGCCGAGGAGATGCCCTCCTCGAACAGCTCTTTGCGGGCCCGCTCGAACGGTGTGTCCCCGGCACTGCGCTGCCGGACGGCGCGGGCGGACGCCATCCCGAAGCTCTCCTTGTACAGCCGCCCGTCCGCGTCGCGGAACGTGTCGCCGGGCGACTCGTACGTCCCGGCGAACCAAGAGCCGATCATCACGCTGCCCGCGCCCGCGGCCAGGGCCAGGGCCACGTCGCGGGGGTGCCGCACGCCGCCGTCGGCCCACACGTGCGCGCCGAGCCGGCGGGCCTCGGCCGCGCACTCCAGCACCGCGCTGAACTGCGGCCGGCCCACCCCGGTCATCATCCGGGTGGTGCACATCGCGCCGGGCCCGACTCCGACCTTGACGATGTTCGCGCCCGCCTCGACCAGATCGGCAACGCCGCTCGCGGTGACCACGTTGCCCGCCACGACCAGCGCGTCGGGGCAAGTCTTCCGGACCCGGCGCAGCGCACTGATCATCCCGTCCTGATGGCCGTGCGCGGTGTCCACCACGAGCAGGTCCGCGCCCGCGTCCAGCAGCAGCTCCGCCTTTGAGCCCGGATCGCCGTTCACGCCGATCGCGGTGGCCAGGCGCAGCCGCCCCGAACCGTCCACCGCCGGGCGGTACAGGGTGGCCCGCAGCGCCCCGGTCCGGGTCAGGATGCCGACGCAGTGGCCCGCCTCGTCGACGACGGGGGCCAGCCGGAGGCGGCTCTCGTGCAGCCGGTTGAAGGCGTGCTCAGGGTCGGTCCCGGCCAGGATGGTCGCCGGCTTGGCCGACATCACCTGACGCAGCTGGGTGAACCGGTCCACGCCCTGGCAGTCAGCCTCGGTGACCACCCCGACGGGCCTGCCGTCCTCGATGACGATGACGGCTCCGTGCGCGCGCTTGGGCAGCAGGCTGAGCGCCTCGCCGGTGGTGTCACCCGGGCCAAGCGTGATCGGCGTATCGTGCACCTGGTCCCGGGACTTCACCCAGGCCACCACGCCCGCGACGACGTCGACGGGGATGTCCTGCGGCAGCACGGCCAGGCCGCCGCGGCGCGCCACGGTCTCCGCCATCCGCCGCCCGGACACCGCCGTCATATTGGCCGTGACCAGCGGGATGGCGGCCCCGCTGCCGTCGTGGGTGGACAGGTCCACGTCCAGCCGGGAGGTGACCGCCGACCGGTTCGGCACCATGAAGACGTCGCTGTAGGTCAGGTCCTGCGCCGGGATCGTCTCGCCAAGAAATCGCACGTCCTAGATTGTGCCCGCTGGCTGTGGATGCTACCGCCGCCGACGGCACCGGGGCAGTCCGGCGGGCGCGGGCCGGTCAGCCGGGGGCGCGGGCCGGTCAGTCGGCTGGCGCGAACGCGGCGAACATGATGTCCGCGATCCGGTTCGCCATCTCGTCCACGGGCAGCTTGACTTCGGCGCTGAGCAGGTAGTTCACCCGCTCCAGCATCATCAGGCACGCCAGCGCGGTCAGTTCCACGTGCTCGGGCTGCCGCCCCGCGGCGCGGCTGGCCGCGGTCATGCCGGTAGTCATCGCCTCAGAGATGCTGAACAGCATCTGGAGCCCGTCCCCGTACACTTCCTCGGGAACTAGATCGGCCTGGCTGAGGATGCGGATGACGGTCGCGTGCGCGGCGTAAACGTCAAAGAACTTTCGCACCCAGCGCCGCAGAACCGTTTTCCCGGCCTCGTCCCGGGTGACGACCGGGAAGTCGCCGGCGATGGTCTCCATGTCGCGCAGTGCGTCCAGCAGCAGGGCCTTGAACAGGTCCTCTTTGTTGGAAAAGTAGAGGTAGAAGGTGCCGTGCGAGATCCCGGCCCGCCGCACCACGTCGTCGACCCGGACACCGTGGAAGCCGCGCTCCTCGAACTCGATCATCCCGGCGTCCAGCAGCCGCTTGACGGTGGCCCGGCCCTGGGCGCGCAGCTCCCGGTCACGGGCGGGAACACCGCCCCCGTGTGACGGCTGGCGGCCCGGCCGGTGGTGGGCCGCCTGCGTACTCCCGGGCGCCTGGCTCGGCGGCCGGGAACGGGGCCGGCTGGCCTCGGTTCCGGGTGACCCCTGGCCGCCGCTTCCCTCGTGCGTCATGGTAAGAGACTAGCCGTCCGGTTCCCGCCCCGATGGCACTCGGCCCAGGACCGGTTCCTGCGGCTGGTGATCTGCGGGTACGTGGTGCCGCTGCTACCCTTCGACCGGTGAGCAGTCGGGCCGAGATCCGCCCGGCCGGGACCGTCCCCGCCCCGGTCCATACGCGGCGGACGAGGTGGCGGGTCGCGGCCCTGACCGCCGCGGCGGCGCTGGTCTACTGCACCGACGCGCTCATCCGGTTCCGCCGGTTTCTGACCAGCACCTTCGACCTGGTCATCTTCGACCAGGGCATCCGTGGCTACGCCCACTTCCGCGCCCCGGTCTCCATCGCCCGCGGCGTGGCGGACGGCGGTACGGCGCACTTCGTGCTGCTGTCCGACCACTGGTCGCCGATCCTGGCTGCGCTCGCGCCGCTGTACTGGATCCACAATGGGCCCGCGACCCTGCTGGTCGCCCAGGCGGTGCTGTTCGCCCTGGCCATCCCGCCGTTGTGGGCGTTCACCGAGCGCCAGCTCGGCGCGCCCTGCGCCTGGTTCATCTGCGCGGCGTACGCGCTCTCGCTGCCGATCATGGCCGCGGTCACGTTCGACTTCCACGAGGTCGCCTTCGTTCCCGTGCTCACCGCGGTGATGGTGGAACGATTCCAGGCCGGGCGGCGGCTGCCCGCGATCGCTGCCGCGGCGGCTCTGCTCCTGGTCAAGGAGGACATGGGCCTGCTGATCGCCGGGTTCGGCGTGTACCTGCTGCTGACCAGGCGCCGCTGGACAGGACTCGCGTTCATCGTGGCCGGGCTCGCCGCGACCTGGCTGGCCAGCCACGTGCTGATCCCCGCATTCGGCGGGTCGGCCAGCTTCTACTGGGCGTACGGCCAGTTCGGCCGTACCGCCGGGAGCGCCGCCGCGGACATCGTCACCCACCCGCTGCATGCGCTGCACGTGCTGGTGACGCCCGGGGTCAAGGTGCGCACCATGCTCGGACTGCTGGTCCCGCTCGGCTTCCTGCCGCTGGCGTCACCGCTCACCCTGGCCGCGGTGCCGCTGCTGGCCGAACGGATGCTGGCCTCGGGTTACCCGCTGTGGTGGCAGGCGAAGTTCCAGTACAACGCATTCATCGTGATGATCTTCTTCCTGGCCGCCGTCGACGGGGCAGCCCGGCTGCAGCGCTGGTGGCGGGCGGCCCCTTCGACGGCGGCCCCCTCGACGGCGGTACTGCGGCCCGCCCGGGGCTGGGCGCCCGCCACGGTGTGGGCCGCGGTGGTGTTCGTCGCGGCTGTGGTCTACGTCCCCTCCTCGCCGTTCGGGCCGCTGCTGCACCCGACGTACTACACGGTGAACGCGCGCATCCGCGCGGCCGACGCGGCGACCGCCCGGGTGTCATCGGGAACGGAGGTGGAGGCGGCCAACAGCCTCGGCCCGCGGCTGTCGGGGCGGGACACGGTGCTGCTGCTGGACGGCACGCCGCGGTGGGCCCCGTGGGTCGTCGCCGACACCAGGGGCCTGGACTTCCCGTTCTGCAGCCCGGCGCAGCAGGCCCAGGAGGTGTCCTTCCTGCGCGCCCACGGGTACCGCCTGGTCTTCAGCGACGACGGCTACGTGGTGCTGCACCGGCCCGCGGACGAGCGCACCCGCCAGGCGCTGGAGGACCCCGTCCCAGCCCCGAAGATCCACACCAATATCTGCTACTGACCTCTGGCCAGCGGTTGTGTCCTCAGGTTGGCCGGATACAGTGGTCAAATTGTGGGACGAGTTATCGGACGCAGGCTCTCGGTGACCGCCGCCGTGGCGTCGTTCGGCGCCGCCGCTCTGGGTATCACCGGCGTTCTGGGCCTCAGCGGCGCCAGCGCGAGCTCAGCGGGCCCCGCACGGCTGGGCGGGGTGACC
>JBEKCN010000485.1:0-4339 GCA_050014855.1 Streptosporangiaceae bacterium
CCCGGGACACGCCCTCGACCGCGGTGACCGCGGCGGTCACCTCCCGGGTGATCGTCTCGCGCAGTGGGCAGCCAGCGACCGTGAGCCAGACATCGACGCGGACGGTCCCGTCCGGCGCGATGTCGATGTTCTTGACCATGCCGAGGTCCGTGATGGGCCGGTGGATCTCCGGATCGTTCACGGTGGCGAGGGCCCGCGACACCTGCTCGGTGGTGGGGGAGGACATGGTGGGGGACGTCATGCCCTCATGCTACGGAGCCCGGGCCAGCACGCGAAACGGCGGCGGCCCGAGACGGACACCGAGTGGGGTGTGACACGCACACGGTCACTGACGCTGTACTGGATGTGACCATTTATGTGAAGCGTGCCGGGAAGCGTCCCGCCGCGCGATGCTGCCGTGGCCGGGTATGGGGCCCCGGCCACGGCGGTGTCGTTGCTCTGGTCCGCCGCCGCCGTGCAGGCCGGGATCTCCCGCCCGAGGTCACGGAACGTCAGCTCCCGGTTTCCATCTGGCGGGCTGTGGCGGGTAACGGGCCGCGGGTCCCGCCCCGGATGCTCAGGTGCCCGGGCCGGTCAGCACGCCCCAGGCCGTGAGCGCGTCGGCCAGGCCGGTCGTCAGGGCCAGCCGTGCGACGTCGGCGGTGGCCACCCAGCGGGCGTCCACGGCGTCGTCCCCAGCGGCGAGCGTGCCGCCCATCACCGTGGCCGCGTAGTCGCGGATTTCCAGCACGCTGCCCCCTGGGCCCGGCCGTTCCACCGCGCCGACCAACGGCCCGGGCTGCACGATCAGCCCCGTCTCCTCGCGCATCTCCCGCACCAGGGCTTGGGCGTCACTCTCGCCCGGCTCGACCCGGCCGCCCGGCAGCGACCAGCGCCCGGCCTCGGGGTCATGCCCGCGCTTAATGAGCAGTAGTCTCCCGGCGCCGTCCCGGACAACGGCGCCGACGCAGGGAATGCGGGTGCCATTCACGGCCCGCAGCCCATTGTTTTCACGCCGGGCGCCTTTCCGCATTGTCCGGTTCCGGAGTATTTCCGGCACATGTTCTCAGCGTAACTGCCGTCACCCGCCGCCCGTTCCGCACTGGGTGAGGCGAGCCGGAATACCCCAACTTTGGCTACTTAAGGTAACTGGTTTGGGTTGTCTGCCCGGCTTCACGCAGCGTACACATATGGCTCTATAAAACGTTTTCCGCAGCACAGTAAGGTTGCGGTTCGGTTGCGAGCAGATCCGTGCCTGGCGTCGTGGATACTCTCGGTTAGTGATCAGATGCGAAAAGATAAAGATCTAGTTACAGTGAGCAATAATATTGCGGGCGTCTCAACCATGTGACCCTCTGCTGCGTCCTTGCTTATGCGAGGCCTCGAAGAGGCCGGTTAACAGCAGTAGATCGGCACGCGATGGCCGCCACAAAAAGGCGGCTCTGCCCGGTGACCGCAATTCACCGGGCAGAGCCTAGAATCTCGCCCTGCACAGGAGGGACGGAGAGCAGTGTGCAACTCTAGCAATGTCGCCTATGCCGCGGCTGCGGCGCTTGTAGCGAAATCGCCTCGCCTGCGGAACGCCTCGCTGAACTCGCCTGGCTTTGCCCGTTTGCGCCCTGCCTGACCGCCCCGCCCGTTCCGGCAGCCCGGGCTGATTCTCGGCGCTTCCATCCGGCCGGGACCACTCACGCGCAGGCATCAGCACGAACCGTAACAATCCGTGTGCAAAGAGCTAATGCCTGCTGGGGGTGGTCCCCCCTAATCCGTGCCCGGGGCACGGTCGTCGTTCCATGGGAGGAACCCGAATGTCCTGTAAGGCAAAGATCGCGGCCGCAGCCGCCACGTTCGCGCTGGCCGCCGGTGGCCTTGGCATGCTCGGCACGCTGAGCGCCAGCGCGGCCACCCCAAAGTGCGGTTCGAAGTGCCAGGACCTGTACACAAAGAAGTTCGGCCCCCGCTACCTCCTGGCCACGTTCCCGAGGAAGGCCGCGGCGAACCAGGAGGTCATCCTCTCCAGGGCCGCGAAGAATAACCCGGCCGAGGACTTCGTGATCAAGAACCTGGGTTCGGTCGGCAGCATGTACGGCCAGCACCAGCGCGTGATCACGCCGCAGTTCGACACCAGCTACGCCGCTCTCTCGGCGTATGAGTTCCAGTACGCGCCGCATGGCGTCATCAGCAACCTCTGCCTCGGCACCGGGCCGGGCCAGGTCGCCCAGGCGGGCTTCAAGGTGCGCCTGGAGCCGTGCGGCAAGCACCGGAACTCCGTCTGGGCCATTTTCACCGGCCAGTTTGTCCGCGACCACACGACGTCCGGGTACGACGTCCTGATCAGTGCCGCGACGAACAGCCTCGCCGACCCGCTCGTGCTGAACTACCCGGCCGGCAACCCGGCCAAGATGCCAAGTCCATGGCTGAACCTCCAGCCGCTGCGCGCCACTGCCAACAAGACGATCGTCAACAACCAGCAGTGGGCCTACCGCAACGGCCCGGTCAGGTGACCGCGTAGTCATTGGCCACCGGACGGGCGGCAGGCCCCGTGCCTGCCGCCCGTCAGTGCTTTTCCCGGGTGGACGGGTGCGTACGATGGGCCGGTGCGCATCGACCTGCACACCCACAGCAGCGCCTCCGACGGTACCGATCCACCCGCCGAGGTCATGCGGCGGGCCCGGGCCGCCGGCGTCGACGTGGTCGCGCTGACCGATCACGACACGGTGGCGGGCCACGAGGAGGCGCGCCGTTCCCGGCCCGCCGGCCTGACCTTCGTCCCCGGCATGGAACTGTCCTGCCGCCTGGACGGGCGGAGCCTGCACCTGCTGGCCTACCTGTTCGACCCGGCCCACCCCAGCCTGGCCGCCGAGGGTGAGAAGATCCGCGGCGACCGGGTCCGCCGGGCCCGCGTCATGGTGGCCAAGCTCGCCGCCCTGGGCGCCGGTGTCACCTGGGACCAGGTGGCGGCGATCGCCGGGGACGGCGTGGTGGGCCGCCCGCACATCGCCCGCGCCATGGCCGAAGCCGGCGTGATCAGCGACCCGGCCGAGGCGTTCACCACGGCTTGGATCGGCGACGGCGGCCGGGCGTACGAGGACAAGTACGCGCTGGAGCCGGCCGAGGCCATCAGCCTGGTCCGCGCCGCGGGCGGGGTCAGCGTCCTGGCCCACCCCGGGACCCCCGGCTACGAGGTGCCCGACGAGGTGATCGCCCGGCTGGCCGCCGCTGGCCTGGCTGGCGTCGAGGTGTGGCATCCCGAGCAATCTCAGGCCGAACGGGACCGCGCCCGGGGTCTCGCCGAGGAACTCGGGCTCGTCGCGACGGGGGGAAGCGACGACCACGGCGCGCTGACCGGTTACCGCATCGGCGCCGAGTCCACCCCACCCGAGGCCTGGCGGCGCCTGGCGGCGCAGGCGTCCGGCACTCCCGTCAGCTGAGCGGTCAGTTTAGTTCCCCGAGCGAGCCCCGTTCCTGCCGTACCCGGTGGGCCAAATTCGGGACCGGTGGTTTCGGCCGCATCCGTGTGGCTGAGCAGCGGGCCGATATCGTTGCCGTGGCCGCGTGGCTGGGGGACACGGTGGAGACCGTGTATCGAACGTATGCCCACCCGATGCCCGACGCCGATGATCGCGGGCGGAAGGCGATGGACGAATTCTTTAAGCGAGTCGCAGACGAGGGAAGTGCCCAAGATGCGCCGTGAGGTGCCCGTACCGTGAAGTTCTTCACCGAAGTCTTCGTCACCTTGCTGGTCATCATCGACCCGCCGGGGACCGTGCCGGTGTTCCTCGGCCTGACCCGTGGCCGGTCGGCCCGGGCGCGCAACCGGCTGGCCTGGCAGGCTGCGGTCGTCGCGTTCGGCGTCATCGTGGCTTTCGCGTTGTTCGGCCGGACGATCCTCAACTATCTCGGGGTCGGGCTGCCCGCCCTGGAGGGCGCTGGCGGCCTGCTGCTGCTCCTGGTCTCGCTGGAGCTGCTGACCGGCAAGTCCGATGAGCCCACCTCCGAGCAGCGGGCCCGGGCCAACGTCGCGTTCGTGCCGCTGGGCACGCCGCTGCTGGCCGGCCCGGGCGCGATCGTGGCCACCATGCTCTACGTACAGCGGATACACGGCCCGGGCGACGTGCTGGCCCTCGCGCTGGCCATCGTGGCGGTGACCATCGTCGTTTGGCTGGCCATGCGGTTCTACACCGTTATCCACCGCCTTCTCACCGACAACGGCGTCGAGTTGCTGACCCGTATCGCGGGCCTGCTGCTGTCGGCCATCGCCGTCCAGCTCGTGGCGACCGCGGCGCTCGCCTTCGCCCATCAGCGCTGATGGGGTGCACGTCAGATTCGTAGGGGTTCTTGGTTGTGGCTGGCTGTGAGC
>JBEKCN010000486.1:0-4336 GCA_050014855.1 Streptosporangiaceae bacterium
CCCGGCTGCACCGCGGCCGCCGGCGGCTCCGCGAGCAGGTGACCGAGCACGGCTTTCCCGCGAGGCCGGCCGACACTGCGTTATCCCGGGGGGACGACCCCCCGGAACCCCCCGAATGCGCTCCGCGCCCGCGCGGTGGTACTTCGCCGACACACCGGCCACTCGCCCGGGCTAAAGCCCGGGACTCGCTGGGCCGGTCACGAGCGCCTCGCCGTAGGTCCCGCTGCGGTTCCCGCTGACAGCACCAGCCACTCACCGGGCCTGAAGGCCCGGGTCGCTGGGCCGGTCACGAGCGCCTCGCCGTAGGTCCTGCTGGGTGCTCGCTGACAGGACTGCCGCAGGTCTAGCGGTCACCGGCGCGGGCTACGGCGGTACGTTCTTACCGGCCCAGCGAGCCAGGGCCGGAGGCCTTGGCGAGTGGCCGGTGCTACGGTCCGCCCCACGGCGGGCAGCGGGGAGCCCAGGGGGGGTCGTCCCCCCGGACGGAGTCGTTAACTTGGGCTGGAAGCGGACGCCACCGTAGTTTCGTTCAGTTCCATGGCGGGAGGATAGCGTGAGCCATGCCGAGGCCAACAAGCGAGGTCACAGCCCCGGGCCGGCTGGGCCCGGGCAGCACCCCGGGCGCCGGCGAGGCCGGGCCGCCGGCCACGGTCAGCCCGCCCGCTCGTACGGGAACTGCTCGGTGAAGGCCGGCCGCAGATCCGACAGCCAGGTCGCGGACGGATCGAAGCGCGCGAAGAACGGGCGGCCCACGAGTTCCGGCCGCCGGGCCTGGATCAGGTGCAGAACGAAGACTTGCTGCCCGGCCACGTTGGCCACCCCGTCCACGCACACCTTTCCGGGGGTCGCCGACATGGAGGGGCCGCGCACCGTCCGGCACAGCCCGGACACGCTCGTATAGGCCTCGCGGAAGATCTCGTACGCGCGAGCGAGCGGCACCGCGAAGTAGTCCTGAGGGCCTGTATCGCGCTCCACGAACATGTAGTACGGGATCATCCCCATCCGCGCCTGCGCCCGCCACATATCCGACCAGGCCTGCGGCGCGTCGTTGATCGTGCGGATCAGCGGGGCCTGGGTGCGGATGACGGTGCCGGTGTCCCTAATGCGGCGCACCGCCTCGGCGACCACCGGGGGCTCCAGCTCACGCGGGTGCGAAAAGTGGGCCATCAGCGCGAGCGTGCGCCCGGACGCCTGCACCTGCTCGAAGAGCCGCAGCGTGGCCGCGGCGTCCGGATCGCCGACGAACCGCTGCGGCCAGTACGCCAGCGACTTGGTGCCGATCCGGATCGACTCCAGCTGCTCCAGCGCCGGATCGAGCAGCGGCTCGATGTAACGGCGCAGGACCGGCTCGCCCATGATCATCGGGTCGCCGCCCGTGATCAGCACGCTGGTCACCTCGGAATGCTCCCGCAGGTAGGCCACGAGCGCGGCGATGTCGTCGGTGGCCATCTTCAGGTCCGGCTCGTCGACAAACTGGGCCCACCGGAAGCAGTACGTGCAGTAGGCATGGCAGGTCTGCCCCTGCCGGGGGAAGAACAGCACCGTCTCCGGGTACTTGTGCTGCAGTCCCCGCAGCGGGGCGGAAGCCAGCTCGGGAGTGTTCAGGGCCAGCTGGCCCGCGGGATGCGGATTGAGGCGCAGGCGGATCTCATGCGCCAGGGCGCGCACCTCTGCGTCCGGTGCGCCCGCCGCCAGCGCGGCGGACAGCCGGCCGACGTCGGCCTGGGGAAGCATGTCGGGCTGCGGGAAGACCAGCCGGTAGATGGGGTCGTCCGGGGCCAGGTCCCAGTCGATGAGCTCCTCGGCCACGTACGCATTGGTCCGGAACGGCAGGACGGTGGCGACCGCACGGACGGCGAGCCGGGTATCGGCGGGCAGCCCGGCTCGCTGCGTGAGCATGTCCAGATGCTTCGCGGTGTAGGCCCGGAACCGGCGGCCCGGACTCTGCTCCCCCGTCTGGGCCGGGCTGACGTGCGGGACTGAAGTCACACAACTCCCTCGATGGAATTCCCCCGATCGGCACCTTTCCAGACGCTTATGCGCACGCAAAAGTTGCTTCCTGTGCGCCCTGCGCCGCGCGAACCGGTTCCTGGGGCTCCCCGTGCTCCAGTCCCCGCCGTCCGCTGCCATGGCCATGGCATGGGCCGCCATGTCGTCGGTGGCGGCCGAGCCGGTAGGGTCAGATGCCGCAGAAATGATAACGACGGGCCGTCGCCGGCGGCTACAGACACGCTGGAGAGGTGCCGTGGCCTGCGTCATCCGCTGTCCCGCAGGGCCTGCCAGCCCGCGGGGACCCGCCCCGGCCGGCCGCACGGCCGCGCGCTGAGCCCCGGGCCGGGTATCTCGTGACTCCAGATTCCAGCCTCCCGACCGCTGATCCTTCCCGGGTCGTGGCGGTGGACGCTATGGGCGGCGACCACGCGCCCGCCGAGATCGTGGCCGGCGCTCTCGGTGCGCAGCGCGATCACGGTATCGAGATCATTCTGGCTGGGCAGCCGCAACTGGTGGCGGCCGAGCTCGCCACACTCGGCGCCGCCCCGGACGAGGTCGCCATCGCCCCGGCGGAGGATGTGCTGGGCATGGACGAAGGCGCCCTGGCCATCCGTCGCCGACCGCGGTCCAGTATCGCGGTCGCCTGCCAGCTGGTCCGGCGCGGTCAGGCGGCGGCGGTGGTGTCAGCCGGATCGACCGGCGGGATCGTCACCACCGCCCGGCTGCGGCTGCGGCCGCTCGCGGGCGGGGTGCGGCCCGCGCTCGCGGCCGTACTGCCCAGCCTGCCCCGGCCCACCGTGCTCATCGACGTGGGCGCGACCGCGGACCCAAAGCCGGAGATGCTGGTCCAGTTCGCCCAGCTCGGTGTGGCCTACGCGCAGGTGACCCTCGGCATCCAGGCTCCGCGGGTGGGACTGCTGACCATCGGGGCCGAGCCCGGCAAGGGGAACAAGCTGACCAGGGACGCGCACGAACTGCTCACCGCGGATCCGGCCCACGGGGCCTCCCCGCTGAGCTTCGCGGGGAACATCGAAGGCGGCGACCTGATGGCCGGCAAGGTAGACGTGATCGTCACCGACGGGTTCACCGGGAACGTAGCCCTGAAGACACTGGAAGGATCGGTCCGCTTCGCGGCCGCGCAGGTCCGGGAAACGGTCTTGGCCAACCGGGCGGCCCGGCTCGGTGCGGTGCTGCAGCGCCGCGCGTTCCGGGAAATGGCCGAACGGCTTGAACCGGAGACCTACGGCGGGGCGGCGCTGCTCGGACTGGGCGGGACGGTCGTCATCGCGCACGGCGCGAGTACGGCCCGGGGCGTGGAATCCGCATGCGTCCTGGCCGATGAGCTGGCCCGCGGTCAGATCGTGGACAAGATCAGGGAACGGCTGGGAACCGGGCGGAGCGGTCATTTCCGGCGCCGCCCGGCTGGATAATCCGCCCGGCTGGACAATAAGCAGCTTCGGGTAAGCGCCGCCGGTAGCCAGAAGTTAATCTTTCGGTTTCAGGAATCTGCCGTAAAAGCTAGCCGGGCTCAGATTTTGGGCGGGCTCGTGACGTGGAGCACCTTCAGGCCAGTGACCAGGACATGCTGAACGGAACTGGTAATCAGCAGCCGGAACTCGTTCACCTGGTCGCCCTGAAGGACGGGCGCGGCCGCGTAGTACGAGTTGTACAGGCCGGCGACCTCAAGCAGGTGGCGGACCAGGATGGCCGGGTTGTCCTCGTCGGCGGCCCGGGCTATCTTCTCGGGGAACTCCAGGAGCCGGAGGATCAGCAGAGCCTCCTGGTCGCTGAGGTCGAAGGCGGTGATGTCGGCCGCCCGGGGCAGGGGCCGGTTGTACCGGCGCAAGATCGACCCGGCCCGGCTGGCCGAGTAGACGACATAAGCGCCACCAGACTTCTCGAAAGCGGCGATGGTCGGCGCGAGATCGCCCCTGGCGATGCTGACGACGCCCTTCATGTCGCTCTTGAGATCGTTGAAGATCACTGAACCGACCGCGAGCTGGCGGGCGGCCTCGTCGATCTCCTCCTGCGTCATGCCGCCACTCGCCGCGGTCTTCGCGCGGTAGTACGCGACAGACTCGGTGAGCAGCTCATTCACTCCGGTCACGCTGTCACGGCTAGAGAGCTTTTTCCCGGTCGAGGCGTCAACGTAGAAGCCGAAATACGTGTGCTTCAGCCGTACCTCGCCCGGCTGGACGAGGCCAAGTACCTCCGCCGCCTGGAAGAGACGGGAGAAGTGGACCCGCTGTTCCTGGCCCACAACGTAGTTGATGTCGGTCGGATGGAAGATCTCCCGGCGCAGCTTGATGGCTCCGAGATCCCGCGTGGCGTAAATGCTGCTGCC
>JBEKCN010000487.1:0-4336 GCA_050014855.1 Streptosporangiaceae bacterium
GCACGGTGGTTCGGGTGGCGGCCAGGCCGGTGGCCGACACGCGGGCGCACAGGGCAGCGACCGCGGTGTTGTCCGGCGCGTCGACCGTGACGAAGACATCGTCAGCGCCGAAAGCGAAGTAGAAGCTGTCGAGCGAACCGCCCACGTCGGCGCAGGCCGCTTCGAGCGCGTCCCGGCGGCTGCTGCCGCCCTTGTCGAGCACCCCCCGCATGCCTTCGGACGTGTAGTTGGCGACGACGAGGAATTTGGGCATGGCTCCTCCTCAGGTTTCCGCGTTGGCCTTCGACTCGACGAGCAAGACGATGGTGTCCAGAAGGACGCCGTCGCTTTTTGCGGTGGCGGCACCGTCCTCGGTCTGCAGCCAGGCCACGAACGCGTCGACGTCGGGCACGTCGGCGCTGATGGCCACCCGCGCCGGGTTGGTGGGGTCGGTGTAGGTGCGGATGTTCGTGATGCCCAGCTCCCCGAACCTCTTCTCGCGAAGGTCCGAGCTGAGCCAGTGATCGCGGTTTGTCACGTGGTGGTAGCCGATTACGGTAGGCATCTGGGTGTCCCCCCTTGTCCTCGGCGCCGGGCGGCACCGTTGACAGCATCCTGACGCCAGGCCGTCTCAGCGGCGCATCACGGGCGCATCACGCCCGCAGGCTGCCGATCATGGCCAGCATCCCCGGAAGCTTGTGCGCGGCGCAGATTCCCTCGGCCGCCGCGAGCCATGCGCGCGCTGAGTCGTCGAGTCGGCCAAGCGACTGGCGGCGGGCCGCGGCCCGGGCGATCAGGATCGCGGCCCGGTGGTAGTCCCAGTCGAAGGCGCCGACGATCTCGAGTGCGGCGTTCAGGTGCTGGTCCGCGACTTCAGGCCGGCCGAGCAGGGACGCGAGCCGTCCCGCGTAGGCGGCGACCGGGCCCAGGTTGGTGGCGACCTCGCCGGCATATGGCTCGATGATTGCGAGGAGCTGGGCGGCGGCGCCGAGATCCTCCAGCTCGATCGCGAGGATGGCGTAGCCGAGCATGGATGTCATCCACATCAGGTCCGGCGGGACGTTCCGGAATCCGGCGGCCGCTGCTGCGCCGAGGAGGTCGCTGGCGACCTTCCTGGGGCCGCTGGCCATGCTGACGATGGCGTGGGCGAGGTAAAAGGTGAGCTGCACCGGCCCGGCGCCGATCGCCTCCGCGACCACCGGCGGCAGTTCAGCGCGATGACCGGCGATGGTGGCCAGCACGGCCGCCTGCCCGGCGAAGACAGCCACGCCGTCGGCGGCGCCCATGGCGAGGCCCAGCTCCACGGTCTCTCGTCCCAGCTGATCGGCGTCGGCGAAGCGGGCCTGCATCGTGGCGACGAACGCCTCGTACCAGCCCACCGTCCAGATCATGTGCGGGTCGCCGATCTGGTCGGCGATGGCATGCAGCCGCCGGAGGCTGCGGGCGGCCCCGGCTGGGTCGGCCAGCTGGATGGCGACGGTGTAGGCCGCGGCATGCACGCCGAATTCAACGGACAGATCACCGGCGGCCGCCGCGGCGGCGATCGACCTCGCGGCGACATCGGCCCGCAGCCGCGTCGCTTCGTGGTCCGGGCCCCAGAGGGCGTACAGCACCGATGAGCAGATCCGGGCGAGAAGCGCCGGATCGGGACTGGCATCGGCCAGCGCAATAGCCTCGCGGGCCAGCCCGGTGCGCCGGGTCCCGGCCACGTCAGAGACGAGGTCCTCGGCCAGCAGCGCCAGGAGACGGGCGCGCGTGGCCGGGTCGGCGTCGACGACCTCAAGGGCGGACTCGACGATCGCCACCTGCGCCAGGCCGGCTGGGCCAAGCCGCAGGAACCCGCGGTCGGTGGCCAGGGCAGCCTGCGCCACGATCGCGGTCGCACCGCAGCCGCGGGCCAGCGCCGCCGCTTCGGTCAAGGTCGCAAGGGCGCGGGGATCGTCGGCCTGCTGCTGCGCGCGGCCGAGCCGGACGAGGAGATCAGCGCGTTCATCATCGGGAACATCGAGGGCAGCGCCGTGGTCCAGCGCCGTCCGGTACCACCGGGCCGCCTCGGCCGGGGACAGCTGCCGGGCCGCATAATCACCGGCCGTCATCGCCCAGTTTCGGGCCTCGGCGGCCATCCCTCCCAGGTTGTAGTGGCGCGCTATCTGGGCCGCGAGGTGGATCGTGAGTGCGCCGGGTTGCTTCGCCAGCACCTCGGCGGCTTCCACGTGCAGTCGCCGACGCCGGCCGCGCGGGAGCCCGGCGTACACGGCGCGGGCCACCAGGACATGCACGAACCGCAGCGTCGCGGCCCGCGCCGGGACATCAGCCAGCAATCCGGCGGCCTCGGCCGAATCGAGGGCGTCCAGCGCATCGCCCTCGGAGATACCGGCCATGTCAATCACCGCGTCCACTGCGAACTGCGTGCCGAGCACGGCGGCCGCCGAGAGCACCTCGACGACCTCGTCCCCGAGGGAGCTGACGCGGCTCCAGAGGAGATTGCGCAGGTTCGCCGGGACCTCGTCGCCGGCCGCGGGGTCGGTGAAGTCGACCTCGGCCGCAGCGAGGGTAAGGCACCCTGACTCGGCCCAGTGACGCGCCAGCTGGACGGCATACAACGGGTTGCCGGCGGTCTGATTGCGCAGCCGGGCCGGGACCGCCGAGGCGACCGCGGTCGCGTCGACCGCGAGCAGCGAAGCGGTCAGGCGGGCCAGCTCGTCCTCGTCGAAGCCACCCAGGCAAATGCGGCGCCCGGGACGGCATTCGAGGCCGGCGAGCACAGCCCGCAGCTCCCTCGAGCGCCGCTCGTCCGTGTCGCGAGCGCTGAGGATCAGCAGCACCGGCACGCCGACCAGCGCACGGCCAAGGTGGCGGAGCAATTGCACCGCGGTTGGGTCGGCCCACTGAATGTCGTCCAGCAGAACGACGAGCGGGCTGATCGCGGCCAGACGCGTCAGCACGTCGCTGACCGCCTCGAACAGCAGGTATCGCTCGGTCGCGTCATTGCTGACCGCCGCGCCGGTGAGTTCGACGCGGCCGGCCAAGCGTGGCGCCACGCGAACCAGGTGCCCTCCGCAGCGCGTGGTGTGGGCACGCAGCACGTCCACCGGCGCGTGCTCGACCAGATGCCTGACCAGCGAGCGGAACGGTTCCAGTGGCACGGTGGGGCCGTCCTGGCAACATCCGTAGAGCACGACCGCCGAGCCCTCGTCCCGTACCGCGCGGGCGAACGCGCCGAGCATGGTCGTCTTGCCGATCCCCGCCTCGCCCTCCACGATGACGACCCGCAAACCCGACCCGCCCACCTGGGCCGCCTCTGCGGCCAGCAGCTCCAGCTCGCGGGCTCGTCCCACGACGGCCGGCCCACGCGCCAGCTCGGCCTGCAACGGCAGCCAGCCGTTCCCGCGCCAGGACGATGGTCTCGCGGGCTGCGGCGATCCGGAGCGCGCTGTCCGGCCCTGCTCCCCCATCCCGTCCTGTCCTGCCGCTGCCTCTGTCCCATCCCACCCGGCGGCGATCCGCCGCTGGATGTCACGAACCTCGGCTGATGGTTCGGTGCCGACCCACTCGGCGAGGTAGGCGTGATAATCCCTAAACGCGGCCAAGGCGTCGGCCTGGCGCCCGGCGCCGCCGAGCGCCTGGATCAGCAGGCCCCACGCCCTGTCCCGCAGCGGGTTCGTCGACACGTGCGCCTTGAGTTCGGCGATCGCCTCCGCCCATCGCCGCGCGATGATCAGCGCGACGGCGTGGTCCTCGATCGCAGACGCGTGCAGCTCGGCGAGCCGGGCAGCCTCAGGCCCGGCCCAGGCCTCGGCGGAGAACTCCTCGAACGCCGGGCCGGTCCACAGCGCCAGCGCTCGTTCGAGCGTCCCGACCCGATCGTCACCTGCCTCGAGCTGGGATAGCGAGGCGGTGAACAAGGCGGCGTCGACGGGGACGGCGAGACGATAGCGGCCTTGCGACGCCACGATGGTAGTGTCCCCGAAACCCTTGCGGAGTCGCGACACAATCGTGCGCAACGCGCCCGGCGAAACCCCAAGCACGTCGCACAGGAGATCCACCCGCAGTGCCGCCGGTGAGTCCACGGCCAGCCGGGCCAGCAGCCGCCGCTGGCTCGCGCTGGGCAGATCGAGCACGCGTCCCGAGGTAGTGACGACCTGAATTGATCCCAGCACGCGCACGAACGCGATGTCCCCCCCATCGATGTTCACCCCCCTATACTCTCCTAACCAGGGAAAATGCGACAGTTACGGGCCGCGGGGCTGAGCCCAACGGCGTCAACTGCGGCTCAGGCTGCGCTGCACGATTTTCCGGTGCCCCAACAGACTGCCTGCCGGATCTTGGTTTCAGGAGCTGCGGACGGTGACTTGCG
>JBEKCN010000488.1:0-4326 GCA_050014855.1 Streptosporangiaceae bacterium
AGGCGGGGACCGGGCAGATTCCGCTCACGACGGTGGCCGTCTCCCCTGACGGCCGTTACGTGGCCGGCCTCGGGCCGGGCGGCGTCCTGTACACGGGCAGCCTGGCTAGGAAAGCCATCCTGACCCAACGGGCCACCGGCCGTTTCACGACGCTGAGCTGGGACACCCACGACGACCTGTGGGCGACCGGCAGTGGTCCCAGCGGGCCCGCCGGGCAGGTCTGGCTGATACCAGGCCGGAGCGGCGCGGCCGTCCCGGTATCCACCATGCTGCCGTCCGGGGAGCGCGTCACCGACCTGAAGGTGGCGCCGGACGGCGTGCGCTGCGCGATGATCGTCACCGGCAGCGGCGGCTCCCAGCTCATGCTCGCGGCGATCGTGCAATCCGGCCGGCAGGCCCAGATCGGCACCGCCGCGTCCATCAGCGCACAGTACGTCCACTTCACCGCTTTGACGTGGTACGACGCGGATCACGTGATCGCGCTGATCCCATCCCCGGGTAACCCGGTGCTGGACGAGGTGGCCATGAACGGGCAGCCGCCGATCCCGGTTCCTGCCGTGCAGGGCACGGTCTCGATCACCGCGGACGGCTCCTCCAACCCGCTGGTCGCGGGCCTGTCCAGCGGCCAGCTGACCAGCCTGGCCAGTCTGGGCGGACTCTGGAGCGGGGTCGTCGGGCCTGGCCTGGCTCCGGCCTATCCTGGCTAACGGCGATCGTTCCCAGCCCGTTACGGGAAATTTCCCTGTCCGTTATGGGAACGAAAGGCCTCGGAGCGAAATTCTGTAAAGATTTGATTACTCTTCGCTTACGATTGCCTCCTGACAATCGGCCCGGATAGGGCTAGGTTCGTCTCATGGCACCCGTCCGGGTCCGTGGTTGCGCCAGGCTGGAGCTCTTGGGCAAAACCCTAGGGCTGCACCCAGCCGGGCTAGCCGATGCCAGCCGCAGGCTAAACGGCCCACGTAAGGCGACTTCTCGTCGACCGATCACGGTGCGGCTTAGAAGTAAGTCCTGCCCCGCCAGCGGACACCGGGTCTGCTGGGCCGGGAGAAGGGCAGTAGTGGCCACAGAGATGCCGCGAACCCCTCAGCAGGCGGATGTGGGGACGAAGACCAGGTCGGCCGGACGGGTGCCTCTCGAACAGTCGCCAGACGCGATTATCAGCAGTAAAGGGGATCGCAATGGACATCATCTTCAAGAGCCGGCGCACTAACATCCCCGAGCGCTTCCGCGAGCACGCGGTCGGCAAGCTCGTCAAGATCGAAAAACTGGATCAGAAGGCGATCCGGATCGACGTGGAGGTCAGCTCGGAACGCAACCCGCGGCAAGCGGGGCGCCGGCAAAAGGTCGAGCTCACCATCCGGTCGCGTGGCCCCGTGATCCGCGCCGAGGCAGCCGCGGACGACCGCTATACGGCCCTCGACCTGGCCTACGCCAAGCTCGAATCCCGGCTGCGGCGGGCTTGTGACCGGCGGAAGGCACGGCACGCCGACCGGGAACTCGCCCGGGTCGGTAGCGCGTCTCCAGACGCGTCCCTGGCGCCGGACACCATCATGCCGGAGGTGACCGAGGCGGACCCGCCCATCCTGGCCGATCGCGGCCAGGTAAACGGCAATGGTCATGGCGGGCCGCAGCTGGACGGTGACCTCGACGGTGCGGAGAGCACGTCCGCGCATCTCGTGCCGATCCAGATGGAAGGGGACGGCCCGCTGATCGTCCGGGAGAAGTTGCACCCGGCGGAGCCGATGACGATCGACCAGGCCCTGCTGGAGATGGAGCTCGTGGGGCATGACTTCTTCCTGTTCCATGACCGCGATTGTGACCTGTTCAGCGTGGTCTATCGGCGCCGCGGTTACGACTACGGTGTGATCCGGCTGATGGAACATCCCGCATGAGTGGCTAAGACGGGAAAAAGCGGGTAACGGATCCCGGCCGTGCGGCCCGGCCGTGGCGCGCCTGATTTGCGCGGCGCGCCATGGCTCGGCCACCATCTGTTGACATGAGCGTCATGTCGACCCAACTCCGGCAGGACAGTGTGGCCGTTACCCGGACGGACCACCCGTAGGTGGGAGGAGACAGTGTGAGCGAGGGTACCGGTGCTCCCGACGGCGAGCGGGCCAGCGGGAAGGCTCCTGACCCGATCCGCGTGCTGATCGCCGACGATCACGCGCTCTTCCGGCGCGGCCTGGAGATGGTGCTCGACTCCGAATCGGACATCGATCTGGTGGGACAGGCCAGCGACGGCTCCGAAGCCGTGGTCCGGGCCGGTGAATCCCTTCCCGACGTGGTCCTGATGGACATCCGCATGCCGAAGACGAGCGGTATCGAGGCCGCCCGGGCGATGAAGGAAGCCGCGCCCAGCGCCAAGATCGTCATGCTGACCATCAGCGACGAAGAGGAAGACCTCTTCGAAGCGATCAGATCAGGTGCCAGCGGCTACCTGCTCAAGGACATCCCGCTCGATGAGGTGGCGGACGCCGTCCGGGCCGTGTACGGCGGCCAGTCGCTCATCAACCCCTCCATGGCGGGCAAGCTGCTCTCCGAGTTCGCGACGCTGGCCCGCCGCGATCAGGAGGAAGAGCAGCCGCAGCAGGTGCCCGCGCCGAAGCTCACTGACCGGGAGATGGAGGTCCTGAAGCTCGTCGCGCGCGGCATGAACAACCGCGACATCGCCAAGGAGCTGTTCATCTCCGAGAACACGGTCAAGAACCACGTGCGCAACATCCTGGAAAAACTGCAGATCCACTCCCGGATGGAAGCCGTCATGATCGCCGTCCGCGAAAAACTGATCGAGTTCAGCTGAGTTAGCCCGGGGGGACGACCCCCGGAACCCCCAGTACTGGCCCGGGGGGCGACCCCCCGGAACCCCCCGGATGCGCTCCGCGCCCCGCGGTGGTACTTCGCCGACACACCGGCCACTCATCCCTGAAGGAGGCCCGGTTCGCTGGGCCGGTAACGGTCGTCGGTCCGTTACCCGCCCTGGTGCCGGCCGATGGCACCGGCCACTCGCCCGGGCCTGTCGGCCCGGGACTCGCTGGGCCGGTACGGGCGCCTCGCCGTTACCTCAGGAGGGCGCGCAGCTTCGGGGCGCTCGCAGCGGGTTCGACGCGTTCAAGCTCGATTTTCTCGCAGCCGACCCATTCGGCGGCTTCGTGGAGGGCGCGGGCCATGGGCTCGGCCGCGGATGGCCGGTCCAGGGATACCTGGCGGGCGACAAGCGTGCTGCCCCGGCGTGCCGGATCGACCCGGCCGACCAGGCGGCCGCCGGCCAGCAGCGGCATCACGAAGTAGCCGTGCACGCGCTTGGCCTTCGGCACGTAGGCCTCCAGGCTGTGCTCGAAACCGAACAGCCGCGCCGTCCGTTTGCGGTCCCAGATGAGCGAGTCGAACGGTGACAGCAGCGTGACCCGGTGCCGTTCCCGGTTCGTTCCGGCCGCGGCGGCCACTGCCGCCGGGTCGGCCCAGGCGGTGACGTCGGCCCGCGGCCCGGGGATCGTCGCGGGCACCAGGCCCGCGGCCCGTGCCGCGTCATCCAGTGCCGCCATGCGGCCGTTGCCCGCCGGCAGCACCCCCTGCAGCCGGTGGTAGTCGACGAGGTCGGCGTGCGTGGCCACGCCGAGGGCTCGCGCGGTGACTCCCGCCAGGTGGCTCACGCAGGTTTCGTCGGTCGGGTCCATGTCCAGCAGGCTGGCCGGGATGACCCGCTCCGGCAGGTCGTAAACTCGGCGCCAGCCGGCCCGGCGGACGCAGACGAGATCACCGATGTCGAGCAGCCACTCGGCCCCGACCTTGACCGCCGACCAGTCCCACCAGGGGCCGCCGCCCTTCGCGCCACCGAGCTGGGTGGCGGTCATCGGCCCCTCGGCGTCCACCCGGGCCAGGACCTCCTGGCACACCCGCGGCGACACCTCATGCCAGCGCATCCCGCGGGCCCGGAACCAGCGCCGCCGGAAGGCGTAGTACGGCCAATCCTCGATCGGCAGCACGCAGGCCGCGTGGGCCCAGTATTCGAAGGCCGCCGGATGAGCCGGATTCCAGTACGCGCGCTCGATCCGGGTCCTGGAGACTGGCCCGAGGCGCGCGTAGGCGACCAGCTCGTGGGAGCGGGCCAGCACGCTGATCGTGTCGAGCTGGACCCCGCCGACCCGGCGCAGCATCCCTGGCACGCCGCCCCGGCGGGCTGACGCCCCGATGAAGCCCTGGGCGCGCAGCGTCATCCGCCGGGCGTCGTCCAGGCTGAGATCGACAGTCTCCGAGGCGGTGACCGGAGAGGCAAACGCGGAAGGCGCCACCGCCGTACTGGCGGCGGGCGTACTGGCGGCGGGC
>JBEKCN010000489.1:0-4317 GCA_050014855.1 Streptosporangiaceae bacterium
CACCCCTTCTCCAGCCTGGGTGGTGGCGCCATTACACTTCCTCCGGCCGGGGTATGGCGCCCGTCGCCAAAGCCTGGCTGGGAAAAAAGCGTCTGTGAGCGTACGGCCGATGCCACGCCGGAGATTGCTCCAGCACCTCAGTCACACTGGCACCATAGGGACACCCACGACCCGGAAACGGAGCCTGATTCTGACGGAACGCTTACGCCGTATGGCTTTTCGCGCGTTGTGGCGCACAATCAGTGGTGTGGAGCTGTCGCCCCGATGAGGGCGCGCTAGAGTCACACCACATTCCGTCACGCGCGTTCGTGACGGATATGCTGCGGCGGCTGAGCCGGGGCGGGCGGACGTGCCGGATGGAGGCGTCGTTCGAGAGTGGGTAGATCATGACGAGCCGAGCGGCCCGGGCGTGGCCCGGCGAGCCGGACAGCGCCGGGCTGTCCGGGCCTGAGGCGCTCGCCGAGGCTTGCGGCGTGCCCGGGGCGTTCGTCATCGCCGACGAGCTCCCCGACGGTCTCGTCATCGCCGACGAAGCAGGCCGCGTCACCGTGTTCAACCGGGCCGCCGCGCGGCTGACCGGCACCGATCCCGCGGAAGCACTCGGCAAGGACCTGTTCGGCGTGCTGCCGCTGCACGACGCCGACGGCCGCGACTGGTGGGACCTCACCGATCCTTACCACGGCCTGCAGACCCGCACCCGGCATCCGGAGCGCCCGCTGTACCTGGCGGACGGCACGGAGGTGCTCGTCGTCGTCCGCTACATCCGCGAGCCGCACCGCCGCCGCGCCGTGCTCCGGCTGGTGATATCCCTGCATGACGCCAGCCAGCGGGCCCGGCTGGAGCGCAGCCGGGCCGATCTGGTCTCCACCGTGGCGCACGAACTGCGCTCCCCGCTCACCAGCGTGAAGGGCTTCACCGCCACGCTGCTGGCCAAGTGGCACCGGTTCACCGAGGACCAGAAGCTCGTCATGCTGGAGACCGTCAACGCCGACGCGGACCGGGTCACCCGGCTCATCACCGAGCTGCTGGACGTTTCCCGGATCGAGTCCGGCCGCCTGGAGGTGCACCGCCAGCTCGTCGACGTGCCCGAGCGGGCCCGCAAGATCATCGCCGGCCGGGTCGCGGCGGGTGAGCCCGAGGATCGCTTCCGGCTGCAGGCCCGGGCCGGGCTGCCCGAGACCTGGCTGGACCCCGACAAGGTGGACCAGATCCTCGGCAATCTCGTGGAGAACGCGGTACGGCACGGGGCTGGTACCGTGACTGTCGTGGTGGAGCCAGCAGCCGGTACGGACGCTGTCACGGTGTTCGTCCAGGACGAGGGTGAGGGGATTGCCCCCGACCTGGCCTCACGCGTGTTCCGGCAGTTCTGGCGGGGCCACCGGCGCGGCGGCACCGGGCTCGGCCTCTACATCGTCAAGGGGCTGGTCGAGGCGCACGGAGGCACCATCAGCGTGGGCCGCGCGCCCGGCGGCGGAGCGGAGTTCCGATTTACCATGCCCGCGGGAACGCCTGCCGCCTAGCGAGCCGGGCGTTCCGCGGGCCACCCGGGGACGGCCCCGCCAGCGATCCTGCCCGTGGCCAGTGACCCTGGCGCTCATCGTGCCCGCGCAACTTGGCCTGGAGGCTGGGCTACCGCCGGGACACCACCCGGTATGCGATAGCGCCAGGACACCGGATGCCACCGCCGGGCGCGGCCGCCCTTCCCCCCGTAGGCTGAGCGCCGCACGTACGGGATGCGCGCACCCCGTCCTGTTCGGCATCATTGACCGCCGGCACCACCTCCCGGCGTGAACTGCCCCCCAGACCTGCACGACTATGTGAACCTGCACTACCGAGACCTTGACCAGCACCGTTTGGCCCGCGAGGGAAGGCCCGATGTCCGGACCCAATACGAACTACGACCCCGTGGAGGTGACGCCGTTGTCGCCCGACGAGGTAACACGGATGCGCGATGAGGCGCTGGCGGCCATCGCCGCGGCGCAGACGCTGGACGAGCTGAAGGACGCGCGGATAGCGCACTTCGGCGATCGGGCGCCGCTGACCTTGGCCAACGCGGAGATCGGCGCGCTGCCGCCGCAGGCGCGCGCCGAGGCGGGCAGGCGGGTGGGCGCGGCCCGCGCCGCGGTCCGGCAGGCCCTGGCCGACCGGACCGCCGCCCTCGAAGCGGACCGGGACCGGCGCGTGCTGCTGGAAGAAGCCGTCGACGTGACGCTGCCCTGGGACCGGATGGCGCCCGGCGCGCGGCATCCGGTCACGATGACCGGGGACCGGCTGGCCGACGTGTTCGTGGCCATGGGCTATGAGGTCGCCGAGGGCCCGGAGGCGGAGGCGGAGTGGTACAACTTCGACGCGCTGAATTTCCCGCCCGACCACCCGGCCCGTGAGGCCCAGGACACCCTGTTCGTGGCCGGGCCGAAGGAGGCGGGGGACGGCACCGGGGGCACGCTCAGCTCGGCGCGGTCCGGGGTGATTCTGCGCACGCACACCTCCCCGGTGCAGATCCGCGCCATGCTCAGCAGGCCGCTGCCGCTATATGTGGTCAGCCCGGGCCGCTGCTACCGTGCCGACGCGCTCGACGCCACGCACAGCCCCGTTTTCCACCAGATCGAGTGCCTCGCCGTCGACGAGGGCCTGACCATGGCCGACCTGCGCGGCGCCGTCCAGTCGTTCGTGGACGCGATGTTCGGCGAGGGGCTGCGCACCCGGTTCCGGCCGGACTTCTTCCCGTTCACCGAGCCGTCCGCCGACGTGTCCATGGAATGCCACATCTGCCGGGGGGCGTCCACCCGGCCCGGCGGCGAGCCGTGCCGCGTCTGCCGGTCCCAGGGCTGGATCGAGATCGCCGGCTGCGGCATGGTCAATCCGCGCGTGCTGGTGGCCTGCGGCGTCGACTCCGACCGGTACAGCGGGTTCGCGTTCGGCCTCGGCATCGAGCGGACGCTGATGATCGGCCACGGGGTCACCGACATCCGCGACACCACCGAGGGCGACGTGCGGTTCAGCCGGGCATTCGGAACGGAGATCTGACCATGAAGCTTCCGCTTTCCTGGCTGCGCGAGTACGCGCCGGTGGAGGTCTCCTGCGAGCCCGCCGAGGTGGCTCGCCGGCTGACCGCGGCCGGGCTGGAGGTCGAGTCCATCGAGCCGGCCGGGCACGACATCAGCGGCGTCGTCATCGCCAAGGTGCTGTCCGTTGAGGAGCTGACCGAGATCAAGAAGCCGATGCGGTACTGCCGTGTCAGCACCAGGGAAGGCGACGCGGCCGACGGCGAGGACACGGCCGGCGTCATCTGCGGCGCGAACAACTTCTCCGTCGGCGACCGGGTGGCGTGGGCCCAGCCCGGTGCCGTGCTGCCTGGCGGCTTCGAGATCGGTGCGCGCAAGACGTACGGCCGCATGTCCGAGGGCATGCTCTGCGCCGCGGACGAACTTGGCATCGGCACCGACCACTCCGGCATCCTGGTGCTGCCGCCGGGCGCCTCGCTCGGCGCGGACTTCGTCACCTACGCGGGCCTGCGCGATGAGGTGCTCGACATCGCGGTGACCCCGGACCGGGGCGACTGCGTGTCCGTGCGCGGGGTCGCCCGCGAGCTGGCCATCGCGTTCGGGGTGACCTTCACCGACCCCGCCGACGCCGGGCTGCCCGCCCACGCCGGGCTCGGCGCCGACCTGGGCTGGGTGTCGGGCGACATCCGGCCGGCCAGCATCGCCGACCCGTCCGCGTGCGACCGGTTCGTGCTGCGCGAGGTGCGCAGCTTCCGCCCCGGGGCGCCGACGCCGCTATGGATGCGGGTGCGGCTGGCCCGTTCCGGCGTGCGGACCATCTCCCTGGCCGTGGACGTGACCAACTACCTGATGCTGGAGCTCGGCCAGCCGCTGCACGCGTTCGACGGCACCAAGCTGAGCGGGCCGATCGTGGTGCGCCGGGGCCAGCTGGGGGAGCGGCTGGAGACCCTCGACCATGTGGTCCGCGCGCTGGAACCGGACGACATCGTGATCGCCGACGACTCCGGGCCGATCTCGCTGGCCGGCACCATGGGCGGCCTGGCCACCGAAATCGATGAAAACTCGACCGACCTGCTCATCGAGGCGGCCCACTTCTCGGCCGTCGGCACGGCCCGGATGAGCCGCCGGCACCGGCTGTACAGCGAGGCGTCCTACAGGTTCGAGCGTGGCGTCGATCGTGAGCTGCCGCTGCGCGCCTCGGCCAAGGCGATCGCGATGCTGGCCTCGCTCGGCGGCGGCAACATCGTGCCCGGCTGCACGCACGCGCACGTGGACGTGGACCAGGTGACGATCTTGATGGCGGCCGACTACC
>JBEKCN010000490.1:0-4316 GCA_050014855.1 Streptosporangiaceae bacterium
TCCGGCGGGCGCTGGCCAGGTTCAACGTGCAGCAGCTCGTAGTGACCGGGCTCGGGATTGCCGGGTATGCGGGGATTGAACGGCTCGGCATCAACTACATCGTGGCGTCCGTGGCCGTAACCGCGGTACTGACCCCAGCGAGCTTTCTGTCCAGGCCAAAGTGGTCGCTACGCGAACGGACATACTTGGGGTTGCGGGCCGCCGCTGTGCCATGGCCGCTGCTCGCGGTGCTCGCCGTCCAGGCAGGGCTGTCGCTGCGGCTGGTGTGGTCGAACACAGCATTCCAGGACGAGGCCCTCTACCTGTGGACCGGGCGCCTGGAGTGGGCGCACTGGCTGCACGGTACGCCGGTCCGAGCATTCCCCACCTATTTCTCAGGCGCACCGACTGTGTATCCGCCTCTCGGGGCACTCGCTGACAGCATCGGCGGCCTCGCGGCGGCCCGGATGCTGAGCCTAGCGTTCATGCTCGCCGCGACCATGCTTCTCCATGGGACGGCACGGCGGCTTTTCGACTACCGTACGGCTACTGCCGCAACAGCCCTTTTCGCAGTGTTCGGCGCCGCCAGCCAACTCGGAGCGTTGGCCACCTACGACGCGATGGCGGTATTCCTCACGGCGCTCGCCGCATGGCTCGTTGTCCGTGCTGATGGACGGTTCAGCGAGCCACGTCTCATCTGCGCCGGGGGGATCCTAGCGCTCGCCGACGCAGTGAAGTATGCCTCGGCCCTGTGGAACCCGGTCATCATCGTCCTAGCGGCGCTCACCGCGTCGGCTGGTATTCGGCGCCAGCACCTTCTGAGGGCCGCACGGCTGACCGCCTACACCGCGATCCCGATCGTCATCGCGCTCCATGAAGCCGGCCCCGCCTACCTGCACGGCATCATTTGGACGACGCTGAACCGCCAGATCATCGCACGGACGGCTCCCCTGCAGATCCTCGATGTAGCCGGTGGCTGGCTGGCGCTGCTTCTTTTGCTCGGCATCCTTGGCATCTGGCTCGCCTGGTACAACCACAGCCGGCCGTGGAGCATGCCGGTAGTCCTGCTGGCCGCCGGGCTGCTGGCCCCGGCTGAGCAGGCGCGCATCGGCGACATCACGTCCCTGCACAAGCACGTAGTGTTCGGCGCCTGGTTCCTGTGCGTGATCGCGGGTTACGCGGTCAGCAGCATCTGTTACCTCGATGAGCGCCTGACACAGGGCGCCGTGATCGGCGGCGTCCTAGTTGGCGCATTCGCCATGACGGGGTCTGCGCAGGCCTCCTCATTCATGGCGTCCTGGCCGTCGCTGCGCAGTGCTATTCCGGCGCTCAGCCGGGCCATCACCACGAGCCGCTGCCCGTGCCTGATCTTCCAGGAAGACGCCGCTCATTACTACCTGCCGTCGGCGGACCTGGCCACGGGGGTCACCGGCCCGTACAGCTTTGCCTACGCATCAGTGCGGTCCCAGTCGGTAGCGTTCGGGGTACCCGCGATGGCCGCCGCGATTGGGAACGGCTATTTCGCGGTCGTTGAGGTCGATGCCTCCCGTGGCATCACGACATATCAGATGCTGACCGGGGCACTCGGCCGTTCCGGTCAGTACACCCTGATGTCCTCCACCCCATGGGATCTGCATCCCGGCGAGCCGACGCGGGTCTGGGTGCGGACCGCCGGAGGTGCCCGGTGAGCAGGCACAGGACCACTCCTGACCGGACCAGCGTCACGTTCCTGCCCGCCGCGTTGCTCGGTGTTATCGCAGGCGCCGAATTCGGCATGCACGTCCGCCTGATGAGCCACGGGATCACAACTGGGCTCCCGGCTTACGGATGGGCCGTCCTGGCGTATCTCGGGTTCAAGCTGGGGCTCGCCTGCCTTTACCGACCGCCTTTGAACCGTGTCCCGCTAGTCGGCCAGGTCGCCGCCATCATCACCGTGCACAACGAGGACCCGGCTGTGTTCAGCCATTGCCTCGATTCCATCCTCAAACAATCCAGGCTGCCCGACGGCTTGATGGTAATCGACGACGGCTCCGCCGAACCAGCGTGCATCCTGATCGCTCAGGAGCGTGCCGCCGAGTTCGAGCAGCTCGGCGTGCGGTTCCAGATCGCCGAGCACTCAGTGAACCTCGGCAAGCGTGAGGGCCTCGCGAAGGGCTTTCGCGAGTTCCGCAACGCGGACGTCTACCTGTGTGTCGACTCCGACACCGTACTGAAGGACGATGCGGTGGAACGATCCCTTGCCTATTTCACCGACCCGGATGTCCAGGCCGTCACCGGCTGTGTGCTGGCCAGGAACTGGGACACGAATCTTCTCAGTCGGCTCATCGACCTGCGGTACGCCAATGCGTTCCTCGGTGAGCGGGCGGCCTACTCCACACTTGGGTCAGTCTTGTGCGCCTGCGGTTCCCTCGCCCTGTACCGGGGGCCGGTTGTCCGGAAGTACCTCCGAGACTTCCTCACCCAGGAATTCCTGGGACGGTCCTGCACCTACGGCGATGATCGGCGCCTTACCTACTACTGCCTTCGCGAGGGCAAGGTCCTCCTGGCCCCGGACGCGGTGGCATGGACGATGGTCCCGGAGTCCATGAGCCACTTCCTGCGCCAGCAGCTGCGCTGGTCAAAGAGCTTCATCAGGGAGTCATGGTGCATGCTCACGAGCCTCGGGCCATCCCGCGCCTGCTGGTGGCTGAGCCTGCTGGAAGTCACCACCTGGGTCGCGTTCAGCGGGGTGCTCGTATACACGCTCCTTGGCCGCCCGCTGTTCGCCGGGCACGTGTCTGTCGCGTCCTATATGACAGCGACGCTGCTGCTGGCATATGCCCGATCCGGGCATTACCTACGCGCCTATCATCCGGACTCGACCAGGTTCAAACAGCTCATGATCTTCGCGCTGGCCCCGGTCTATGGGCTCATGCACATGATCCTGCTGCTGCCGCTGCGGCTGGTCGCGCTCCTTACCCTCTGGGACAACTCGTGGGGCACCCGGACCCAGGTGGAAGTGAGGGCAGCAGAATGAGGACCGCCGCGCTCGTCACCGTTGTCGCCTGCGCTATCGCTAGCGCGCTCGCCGTCGTGTTGCTGCGCGGCGCCGGTAGCCATCTCGCTGCTGCTACGTCCACTCCCGCTGCCAGCGCCCCAGCCAGCCCCTCGCAGGTCCCTCATGACAATGACCGGGACAGTACTCACCTCGGACCGCTGAAGGTCGGCGTTGTCGTAAACAACCTGCCGCAGTTCGAGGAGGCCGCAGGCGTGTACCCGTCGATCGACGTGAAATACGTCCAGTGGGGTTCCCCGTTCCCATCAGCCGAGGTCCTGGAAGACCACGGCCTGGGGGTGACCACGATGATCGTGCTCGAACCCAATAACGTCAGCCTTGCCGGGGTAGTAAACGGGAACGACAACGCCTACCTGACGTCCTGGGCCAGGGCGGACCTCAAGCTCGGGCTGCCGGTCATCCTGTCCTTCGCGCCCGAGGCAAACGGCTCCTGGTATCCGTGGGGAGCCAGGCATATCACCCCGGACCTGTACCGGGAGACGTGGCGCCACGTCCACGACGAGCTGACCGCGACCGGCGCGCGGCATGTCACATGGCTCTGGCAGGTGAACTTGGTGTGGCCGACAAGCGAGCCGCTCAGCCTGCTATGGCCCGGAAACAGCTACGTCGACGAGGTCGGCATTGACGGCCAGCTCAAGAACCCGGCCGCCTCATTCACCTCGACCTTCAGCCAGACTGTCGCCCAGGTCCGGGCCATCACGGAAAAGCCCGTCATGATCAGCGAAGTGGCGATCGGCAGGAGCCCGCAGCGACCGGCCCAGATCACCGGCCTGTTTAGCGGAGCCCGTCGGGATGGTCTTTATGCCCTGATCCTTTTCGATGTCCATTCGAAGTGGCAGCTCAACAGCGATCCGGCTGCGCTCGATGCGTTCCGAAAGGCAGCCAAGGAGGTCCAGTGAGCATCCACGGCCGCGCGAGCCGCCATAAGTCAGATCCTCCACCGTCGGGCCCTGGCCCGAGCGGCCAACATGGGACCTGGCCTCTCACAGGCGTCTCACAAACTGGTGGGACGCCACCGGACCTGGGCGTCGTGTGTTCGGACACCCCGTAAACTCTGACTTGCAGAAATGGATTCGGCCGCACGGGCCGGACGCTTTGTACGCGACTACGGAACAGAAGGTTGCCGGGTTCAAGGCCCCGCGGGTGACCACGCTGCCGGTAGTTCGCATCGAAGGGATCAAGGCGAGCCCCGGCCTACGGCGGACGACGGTACAGCAGAAAAGTACAGCAACGTCTCCGTCCGGCATCGACCTCATATGACCCTGGGAAGCCTTTGACCGGT
>JBEKCN010000491.1:0-4305 GCA_050014855.1 Streptosporangiaceae bacterium
CGGGCCTGCCCTTACCGACATCGTTATCCTGTCCGGCCAGGGCCGGATCTTCGTCACCGGCCCGGACGTAGTCCGCAGCGTGACCGGCGAGGACGTCGACATGGCGCGGCTCGGCGGGCACGAGCCGCATTCCCGCCGGTCCGGGGTGGCGGCCATCGTCACCGACTCCGACACGGACGCGATCGCCCAGGCTCGGCACCTCGCCGCGCTGCTGGGGGACCAGGGGAAAGTCGCGGACGACACGCCGGACGCCGGCTTCGCCGGGCTGCTGCCCGAGTCGCCGCGCCGGGCCTACGACGTGCACCCGGTCATCGGGCAGCTACTGGACGAGCCCGGGGTCGAACTGTTCCCGAAGTGGGCGCCCAACGTGGTGACCACGCTCGGCCGGCTCGGCGGCGGGACGGTCGGCGTCATCGCCAACAACCCGCTGCGCCTGGGCGGCTGCCTGGACGCCACCTCGGCCGAGAAGGCGGCCCGCTTCGTGCGGATGTGCGACGCCTTCGGGGTGCCGCTGGTGGTGCTCGTCGACACGCCTGGTTATCTGCCCGGCGTCGGCCAGGAGTGGGACGGGGTGGTCCGCCGCGGCGCCAAGCTGCTGCACGCGTTCGCGGAGGCGGTCGTGCCGCGGGTCACGCTGGTGACGCGCAAGGCCTATGGCGGGGCGTACATCGCGATGAACTCCCGCTCGCTGGGCGCGACCCGGGTGCTGGCCTGGCCCAGCGCGGAAGTGGCCGTGATGGGCGCGGTGGCCGCGGTCCGGATCCTGCACCGGCGCACGCTCGCCGCGACCGAGCCGGACAAGCTGCACGAGACCGAGACGGCGCTGGCCGCCGAGCACGAGCGCACCGTAGGCGGCCTGCAGCGGGCCCTGGACCTCGGTGTCATCGACGAGGTCATCGACCCGGCGCAGACCCGCCAGGCGATCGCCCGCGCGATCGCCGAGGCGCCGCAGGCCCGCGGCCGCCACCGCAACATACCGCTGTGATTCGGGGGGCGACCCCCCTGGCCGGTTAGGTGGGGCCAGTGGAGGTGCCGGGGGCGGGGTTGCCGTCCGCGGGGGTGGCGGGGCCGATGGGCTCGTCGTCAGGGGTGTCCGGGACGGAATCGGCGGATTGGGCCGGGCGGCTTTCCTGCAGCAGCTCCTCCAGGCGGGCGCCGACCAGCCGGCGGAAGGTGCGGTGCGGGCGGCTGCGGTCGAGCACGGCCACCTCGAGCTGGCTGCTGGGCACGTCAGCCTGCTCGCCGTTGTTGGGGGCGGCCAGCGCCGCCAGCGCCGCGCTGAGCGCCTCGGTCAGCGACAGGCCGTCGGAGTAGCGTTCCTTCAGCACGGTGGAGACCTGGTCGGCCTGGCCGCCGATGGCCGCGAACCCATGCTCATCGGCGACCGAGCCGTCGAACGTGATGCGGTAGATCTGGTCGTCGCTTGCGCTTTCTGCCGCCTCGGCGACGATGATCTCGACCTCGAACGGCTTGCTGCTCTCGGTGAAGATCTGGCCGAGTTGCTGCGCGTACCAGTTGGCGATGCCCCGGGCGGTGACGTCCCTGCGGTCGAACTGGTAGCCGGTGACGTCGGCGTAGGTCACGCCGGCCTTGCGCAGGTTCTCGTACTCGTTGTACCGGCCGACCGCCGCGAAGGCGATCCGGTCGTAGATCTCGCTGATCTTGTGCAGCGCCCGGGACGGGTTCGGCGCCACGAACAAGATGCCACCGGCGTACTGGATGACGACCCCGCTGCGGCCGCGCGCGATGCCCTTGCGCGCATAGTCCGCCTTGTCTTTCATCACCTGTTCAGGCGACACGTAGAACGGCATGGACACCGCAGGCGTTTCCTTTACTCGCGAGTTCGGGTGGGACAGGTAGGCGGGATGGGTACCTCGGTCAGCTGGATTCGAACGGGGCCGAGGGGCCATCCGGCGACTGCATGCGCTCGTTGACCACGGCCCTGGCGTGCTCCTCGGCTTCGGCTTCGGACAGCCGGTTGTAGCCGTCCGCGGTCACGACCCCGATCACCGGGTAGATCGAGCGGGTCAGGTCCGGGCCGCCGGTGGCCGAGTCGTCGTCGGCCGCGTCGTACAGCGCCTGCACGCAGGCCCGCACCGTCTCCTGGGCGGCCGCGCCGTCCCGGTAGAGCTTCTTCAGCGAGCCCCGGGCGAACACCGACCCGGAGCCGATTGAGTGGTACCGGTGCTCCTCGTACGGGCCGCCGGCCACGTCGTAGCTGAAGATCCGGCCTAGCCTGGCGTCCTCGTCGTAGCCGACGAACAGCGGGACGACGGCGAGGCCCTGCATCGCGGCGGCGATGTTGCCCCGGATCATCGTGGCCAGCCGGTTGGCCTTGCCCTCCAGCGACAGCGACCGGCCTTCCATCTTCTCGTAGTGCTCCAGCTCCACCTGGAAGAGCCGGACGAACTCGAGGCCGACGCTGGCCGTGCCCGCGATCCCCATGGCGGAGAACTCGTCCGTGCGGAAGACCTTCTCCACGTCGCGTTTGGCGATCATGTTGCCGGCGGTCGACCGGCGGTCACCGGCGATGACGACGCCCTCCTCGCAGACCGCCGTCACGATCGTCGTGGCGTGCGGCAGGTCGGGCAGCACCCCGCCGGCCGCGGACGCCGCCCGCACCGAACTGCCGGGCAGCAGGTCGGGGGCGTAGGAGGCGAGGAAGTCCGCAAACGACGGGATTCTGGCCGTCATGAACGCCTCCGGGGAACGCCTGCTCGCATCCAAGTCGAAGCCCACGCGGATCCTTCCATTTTCCTGTAAGCCGTCTTACGAACAGACACTACTGCGACGTGCGGGCGCCGTGCACAAAGGTCGCGTGGCGGACGTCAGCCTACGGCGAACCGCCCCCCAGCGGCCGCGGCACCAGCACCGCGCCCGCGGAACCAGCACCACGCCCGCGGAACCAGCACCACGCCCGCGGCACCAGCACCACGCCCGCGGCACCAGCACCACGCCCGCGGCACCAGCACCACGCCTGCGGCACCAGCACCACGCCTGCGGCACCAGCACGGCGCCTGCGGCACCAGCACCGCCCGCGGCACCAGGAGCACCACCCCGGCGCCGACAGCGTTGAGCGCACGCGAGGCTTGTGCCTCACGTGCGCTCCAGGCGAGCCGCGCCGCCCGGCGGGCGGCGCCTACTGGCCGCCCTTCTGGACGTACGAGCGCACGAACTCCTCAGCGTTCTCCTCGAGTACCTCGTCGATCTCGTCCAGGATCGCGTCGACGTCGTCCGAGAGCTTCTCGTGCCGTTCCTGGACCTCTTCGGTCGACCGGGCCTCGGTCTCCTCGGCTTCCTCGGTGCGCCGCGACGTCTGCCGCTGGCCGCCCGTGTCATTTTTTGCCATCCCGGTACCTCCGTCACTCGGGAGCGTTCCCTGCCCCAACGCTATCTTCGCCCGCCGGCACCTTGTTCAACCGTTACCTGATCTATCAACTTCGGTCTCATGGTCAGGCGGCCTTTCCTTGCGGAGGGCCGGTCCCCGTCTGACCGGCGGCTGGGCGGCCGCTGTGCGGGGCTGACGTTTCGTCGCCTCCTGCCGCCGCACCGGTGGGTGGGCTGGTCTCTCCCGAAGCTTCACAGCACTCATTAGAACACATGTTCGGTAACAGATGATGACGCCACACCGAGCAGTTGCTAGCCCGCAATCAAGTCGGCCGCGATCAGGCTCCCCCAGCGGCTCCTCGGAGTCGCTTCCGGGCCGGCTCAGCGGATCAGTTCAACGTGCCAGCTCATCTGGCCGGCTCACCCGGTCTGCCCGGTGAGTGCCCCCACCAGGTCCGCGGCCGTCCGGCAGCGGCGCAGCAGATCCCCGACGTGGGCCTTTGTGCCGCGCAGCGGCTCGAGGGTCGGCACCCGCTGCAGCGATTCGCGGCCCGGGATGTCGAAGATGACCGAGTCCCAGGACGCGGCCGCGACGGATTCGGCGTACTGGCGCAGGCAGCGGCCGCGGAAGTAGGCCCGGGTGTCCTCGGGCGGCTCCTCGACGGCCCGGCGGATCTGCTCCTCGGTGGCGAGCCGCACCATCCGGTCCTTGGCGGCCAGCCGGTTGTACAGCCCGCGGGACTGCCGGACGTCGGAGTACTGCAGGTCGATGAGCTGCAGCCGGGGGTGGTCCCAGCTGAGCCCGTCCCGGGCCCGGAAGCCCTCCAGCAGTTCCAGCTTCGCGACCCAGTCCAGCTCGCGGGACAGCTGCATCGGGTCCTCGGCCAGCCGGTTGAGGACCGATTCCCACCGGTTCAGCACGTCGGTGGTCATCGGGTCGACGTCCGAGCCGTACTTGTCCTCGGTGTACTTGCGGGC
>JBEKCN010000492.1:0-4305 GCA_050014855.1 Streptosporangiaceae bacterium
GCTGCGGGAACGGTCCCGGAAGGCGGCCCAGGAGGCCGTGGACAAGGCGGCCGCCCAGCTGGGTGGCGCGGCACCCTCGTCCGTGACCGTGCAGGCCAGCATCGGGCTGCCGTCCGCGCAGCTGATCGAGGTGTCCAGGGATGCCGACCTGCTCGTGATCGGTTCGCGCGGCGCGGGAGGATTCACCAGGCTGATCGTGGGTTCGACCAGCGCCCAGGTTTCTGAGCACGCGCACTGCCCGGTGGTCATTGTTCGGTGATCGTCCCCGCCGCCGATACTCAGGCGCCGACACTCAGGGCGCCGACACTCAGGCGCTGGCCGTGCGGGCCAGCGCCTGAAGGCTGTGCAGCGGGCCAGCTCTGCCCGATATCCGGGTACGGCCCCTGATCTGTCTCAGCTGCGATGCCCCGTCCACCGCGGGCCGATACTGCGCCATTCAGCATCCCAGGACCGGAACCGCCTACGGTCGAGGAAATGGTGGGCGACGGCCTGGACGCTCAGTAGCAACCCGGTCAGGGCCATGCTGGTGAGCATCACGGTGACGGCCACCTCGGCGGAGACATCCGCGTGCCTGGCCGGAGGGTCGGCGACCGCGCCGGATGCGCTCATCCAGACGGGAATGACACTGCCGGCGAAAGAGCCGATCGGGGCGAGGACCTGGCCGGAGCGGGCCGTGCCGTCCGGCGCCGTCCATCGCGCCGTCACCCAGGTGTCCGGGACAGCTGCATAGGGGTCGAGCGAGGAGGCCGGTGCGTTCTGGGTGAGCACGGCGTCGACCAGGTGATCGGCGGCTTGCTGAGCCTGGGCCTGGCGGCTGAACAGATGGTAGGCGGTTTGGCCTGCGATGATGGCGGTGACCGGGACGGCGGTCAGGATCAGGATCGCCGTGGCAAGCCGCAGCCACGCGTCGACCCTGTCGGCGGGACGCCGCAGCGGGTTGTCGTCCAGTCCGAGCCCGCGGGCGTACCGCGCCCGGCGGGTGCCCGCCGTGGGGTTCCTGGTGCTGCTCATCGCGGTCACCTCCCGGGGGCCTCAGCTGAAATGGAAGCCGAACTCGCGGCCCACGTCGCGCAGCGCCGTGGCGAGCTGGCCCCCGACCGCCAGACTGCCGGTCTGGATGAACGTGACGTTTTGGTTCGGCATGGCTCGGTTCCCTTGTCGTCAGCCGGCGTGTGCCGTCAGTGGGCGTGCGCCGTACCGTGATCGCGCAGCATGTTCTCGGCGCTCGTCCCGGGCCGGCGGGACCGCTGTATGCGCAGGACCTCCCGCTTGACCAGGTCCTTTTTCAGATCCAGGAACGACAGTGGTTCGAGCGTCCCCGCGGCGGCGTCCGTGAGCATGTTCCGCACGGACGCCTGGGTGATGGCCCGGCCGCCGAGACCCGCGATCACGGTGGATATGACCGGCTCGCCGGACCGCCCGGGAGCCAGGTGGCCGGCCAGGGCCATCCGCAGGTCGGCGGACACGATGCCGCCCATGCCGGTCGCAAACGCCCGCTCCAGGACCACGATCTGACGTACCCGCCGGTCAGCGCCCAGTGCCTCGCGAACGGCCTGGGCGGGGAACGGCCGGAAGGTGCTGATGCCGAGAATGCCGACGCGCATGTCGTCGGCCCGCAGTTCGTCCACGGTGTCCTTGAGCGTGCCGACCACCGAGCCGAGCGCCACGACCACCGTCTCGGCGTCGTCGAGACGGTGGCCGCGGACCAGGCCACCGGAGTCGCGGCCGAACGTCTTCCCGAATTCGCCCACCACCTGCGGGATGAGCTCGAGGGCCTGCGACTGGCGGGCGTGCGTCAGGTACCGTACCTCGGTGAACGCCTCGGACCCGGCCATCGCGCCGATCGGGACCCGCTCGGCCGGGTCGAGGACCTGGCGTGGTTCGTAGCCGGGCAGGAACGCGTCAACCTGTTCCTGGGTGGGCACGTTGGCCCGCTCGAAGGCGTGGGTGAGCAGGAAGCCGTCCATGCACACCATCACCGGGACCGACAGTTCCTCGGCGATCCGGAACGCCTGGATATGCAGGTCGAGCGCTTCCTGATTCGTCTCGGCGTAGAGCTGGATCCAGCCCGCGTCCCGCTGTGACATGGCGTCGCTGTGGTCGTTCCAGATGTTGATGGGGGCGCCGATGGCGCGGTTCGCGACGGACATCACGATCGGGAGACCGAGCCCGGCCGCGTTGTAGACGGCCTCGGACATGTGCAGCAGGCCCTGGCTGGCGGTCGCGGTGTAGGCCCGGGCACCGGCGGCGGAAGCGCCGATGGCCACGGACATCGCGGCGAACTCCGACTCGACGTTGAGGAACTCGCACGGCCGCAGCGTTCCGGCCTTCACCTTGACCCCAAGGGCTTCGACGATGTGCGTCTGCGGCGTGTTCGGGTACGCGCAGATCACCTCGGGACGGCTCAGCGCCACCGCCTCGGCGACCGCCCGTGCCCCCTCCATCTGCCTGAGCATCGCACTGTCCCTTCTGTGCGCCAGCCCGATGACCCGCCGTACGGCGCTCATCATGACCCGCCCTACGGCGCTCATCGTGGACAAAGTGGCGGCGGTTCCCCGTCGTAGTGCTAATTCCACGCCCAGTGGCGCGGCAGCGGCAGGGACGAAGGACCCGCGCGCGCGTGCCCTACGCCCATTGGGCGGCGGGCGCCGCTGCGGCAGCGTGATAAGCGCAGGCCTCGACGACCACGGAGGGAGGCCGGCATGGGTTCAGTTCAGCGGCGTTCGCAGGTTACGGTGACGGTGCTGGCCGGTCACCGCTTCCTGCACGGCCTGACCCGGGAGCAGCTCGCGGAGCTGGTTCCGGCCGCGCGCCCCACCGAGATCCCGGCGGGCCGCCGGCTGTTCGAAGACGGCGGCCGGGCGGACGGCTTCTGGCTGATCCGCTCTGGCTCGGTCGCGATGGACCTGCACTTGCCGGGTGAAGGCCAGATCATCGTCGAGACGGTCGGGATGGGTGACGCGCTCGGCTGGTCGTGGCTGGTGCCGCCCTACGTGTCCATGTTCGGCGCGGTGACAGTGCAGCCGACCGAGGCCTTCCACTTCGACGCGCGGCCGGTGCGGGCCCTGTGCCAGTCCGATCCGCAGCTGGGTTACGAGCTCACCCGCCGTTTTCTCGGCGTGGCGTCGGACCGGTTGCGGGCCAGCCGGGCCCGGCTGCTGGACCGCTACGTGCCCGCCCGGCCGTGGCCCTGACCGCCAGGAAAAGCCGTGGCCCTGACCGTCCATACACCTGACCGTCCATACACCTGACCGCCCTACACCTGACCGTCCATACACCTGACCGCCCTACACCTGACCGTCCATATACCTGACCGCCCATACAGAGGAGTACCCAGATGACAACACGCATAGGTATCAACGGTTTCGGCCGGATTGGGCGCTCGTTCCTGCGCGTCTCGGCCGAGCGGCCGGATCTCGAGGTCGTCGCGATCAACGACATCACGGACGCCGGGACGCTGGCACACCTGCTCGAGTTCGACTCCACCTATGGCCGTTTCGGTCATGAGGTCGGCTACTCCGGTGACACCATCACCGTCGACGGGCGCCCCATAGCCGTGCTGAGCCAGCGCGATCCGGGCGGCATCGACTGGGCCGGACTGGGCGTCGACCTCGTGATCGAGGCCACCGGCTTGTTCCGGGCCCGTGACCAGGCCGCGCTGCACCTGAAGGGCGGGGCCCGAAAGGTGCTGATCTCCGCGCCGGGTAAGAACCCCGACCTCACCATCGTCCTCGGGGTTAACGAGGGCGCCTACGACCCGCAACGGCACGACGTGATCTCCAATGCGTCGTGCACGACGAACTGCGTGGCCCCGATGGCCAAGGTCCTGAACGACGCCTTCGGCCTCACCCGGGGTTTCATGACGACCATCCACGCCTACACCGGTGACCAGATGCTGCTCGACGGCCCGCACAAGGACCTGCGCCGGGCCCGGTCGGCGGCGATCAACATCGTGCCGACCACGACCGGGGCCGCCGCGGCGACCGGCGAGGTCATCCCGGCGCTGGCCGGCCGGCTCGACGGGGTGGCGGTACGCGTCCCGGTCGAGGACGGATCGCTGACCGATCTCGCCGCGGTGGTGGCGACCGAGGTGACCCGAGAGGACGTCAACCAGGCGTTCCAGGACGCGGCGGCGACCGGCCCGCTGGCCGGGCGGCTGCGCTACAGCACCGACCCGCTCGTGTCCCGCGACATCATCGGTGACCCGTCCTCGTGCGTGTTCGATTCCGGGCTGACCCAGGCCGCGGGCACCCTGGTCAAGATCTTCGGCTGGTACGACAACGAATGGGGCTACACGTCCCGCCT
>JBEKCN010000493.1:0-4302 GCA_050014855.1 Streptosporangiaceae bacterium
GCCATGCGCATATCCGAGGCGGCCCGGCGGCTGGGAATGTCCCCGCGGATGCTCCGCTACCGCGAGGATCTGGGACTGCTGCCGCCGGTGCGGGAGATGAGCCGGGGGCGCGGGCCACGGCAGCGCCAGTTCGGCGAGGCGGACCTGGGCGCGGTGACCGCGGCCCTCCAGCTGGAACGCCGGTACCAGGTAAGCCCGGCCTCGGTCGCCTTCGGCTTGCGGGTCCTTTCCGAACCGGCGGTCCGCGCGGCCTTGGCCGACCTCAGCCGGCGCATCGGGCGCCTGCCGGAACGGCCGGGGCGGGCGCTCGACTTCGAGCAGGAGCGGGCGCTGCGCCTGCTCGGCCGCCCGGGACCGGGCCCGGGAGCCCCAGCGGGCCAGTAAGGCCGGCGCACCGGGGTAAGGCCGACGGATCGGGCCCGGCGGGTTCACTGGGCCCGGCGGGGCGGGGGACCCGGGCTGCGATGGGGCCGGCTCCTCGCCGCGCTCTCCGGTGTGCTCCAGGGCGCGCTGGACGACCTGGATGGCCGGATCGGCCTCGTCCGCCTTCGCCTCCTGGTAGAGGTCCGGTTCCAGGTAGATGACGTCCGCGATCGGCACCGCGGCCCGGACCCGGCTCTCGGCCGCGTCGATGCCGCGCACCACCGTCGTGGCAGAGTCACCGACCCGGACCGCAACCTTGGCCGCCACCAGCAGCGAGTCCGGGCTCAGGTGCACGGTGCGCATGTGGATGACCCGTTCGACTTCGGGCCCGTCCTCCAGCGCCCGGACGATCGTGCGCTCGGCGGCCGGGCTCGCCGCCTCGCCGATCAGCAGGCTCTTGGTCTCGCGGGCCACCACGACCGCGACACCGGCCAGCAGGAGGCCAATAGCGACCGATCCGCCGCCGTCCCAGGCCTCGTTGTGGGTCAGGACCGACAGCCCGACCCCGGCGAAGGCGAAGGCCAGGCCGATCAGCGCGGCCGAGTCCTCCAGCAGCACCACGATCAGGTCCGGGCCCTTGGCCCGGTGGATGAACGAGCCCCAGCCGGCGCCGTCCCGGTGCGGGTTGGACTCCTTGATCGCGGTGCGCAGCGAGAAGCCCTCCAGAATGGCCGAGATGAACAGTACCCCGAACGCCACGTACGGGTCGGTGATGGTGCCCGGATGGATGATCTTGTGGATGCCCTCGTAGACCGAGTACGCACCGCCGACCGAGAACAGCACGACCGAGACGAGAAAAGCGTAGAGGAAGCGTTCCCGGCCGTACCCGAACGGGTGCTCCACGGTTTTCGCCCGGTTCGCCCGGTTCCGGCCAACGAGCAGCAGGATCTGGTCGCTGCAATCCGCCACCGAGTGGACGAACTCGGCCAGCATCGACGCTGAGCCGGTCAGCAGGTATGCGACCAGCTTGGTGATCGCGATCCCGACGTTGGCGCCGAAGGCGGCCAGGACAGCGACGAGGCTACCGGACCGGCCGGGCCGCTCCCGGGCGGCGCCGTCCGCGCCCTGCTGGGGGGCAGGCCAGCCGGGCCGCTCCCGGGCGGGGCCGTCCGCGCCCTGCTGGGGGGCAGGCCGGCCGGGCTCCTGTTCCTCGGCGACGGCGGGGATGGCGGCTCCGCGCGGCTGATGCTCTGCTCTGATGCGGGATTCCTTCCCAGGTGGAGCTAAGAAATCCGCTCCTTCAGCTCCTGGATGATCTGGATCGGGGTGGGGTCTACCCCTGACGCGATGCCCAGATACACCGTGGCGTAATCGATGAGCTGAACCACACTGGCGAAGCGCTCCAGCGGGTGCTGGCCCGCCATGGTGAGCTCCGAGACGCGGATGCCCCGTTCGGAGGCCAGCTCCGCCGAGGCCGCCCGCCGCCGGGCCACCTGGGGGTGCTCGCCAGAATCGGCCAGCAGAACGAGCCGCAGCGGGAAACCTGATTCCGCGTCCAGGCTGCGGCCCGGGGCGAACGGCCCGTCGAAGGCGACCACCTGGTTGTGGTTGGCCTCCGGCAGTTCCCCGGCGATGCCCGGGTACTTGGCGTTCTCGTTGAGCTGGGCGGCGAAGCGCTTGGCCGCGACCCCGGCCAGGGGCGAGCTGCCCCAGATCATCGGCAGCGTGCCCATGAGGTCGAGGGCGAGCGATTTGCCCGGGTTGACGAACGATTCGCTGGTGGGCCGGCATTGGAAGGAGACGTCCTCCAGGACGGCCGCGGTGGCCTCGTAGACGTCCTCTCCGACGTCGATGACGCCCGCCTGGGCGGCGATGAAGATCAGCGGGGTGGACAGGCCCCACAGGGTCGAGCGGGGCATGCCCGCGGACACCACGGGGACGAACGGCGCCCGGGCCTGGGTGGCGATGGCCTGCAGCGGTGATCCCGCGCCGCCCACCCCGACCAGCTGCGCGCCCCGGCGCACCGCCTCGGCCGCCGCCGCCAGCGTCTCCTCGGTGGAGCCCGAGCACGACACCGCGATCACCAGGTCCGCCGCTCCGACCCAGCCCGGGATCTGGTAGCCGTGCGACGTGACGACCTGCACCGGGTTACCGGCGCCGCAGACCGCGTCCAGCACGTCCCCGGCGATCCCGGAACCGCCCATGCCCGCCACCACGATGGCCCGCTGGCGGCCGTGCGCGGTCACCGGGGACAGGTCCACCTCCGAGCAGGCCCGGACGGCAGAACGCACCTGAGCGCCGGACGAGGCCACCTGGCGGAGCATCCCGCCGGGGTCGGCCGCCTCCACCAGCTCGGCGTCGTCCAGCCGGTCGGCGGCCAGCTCGGCGTCCAGCCCGGCCAGGTCCCCCTCGTCGGTCACGCTCCCACCCCGGGCTTGCGGGCCTCATCCACGAGCAGGACGGGGATGTCATCGCGGACCGGGTAGGCCAGGCCACACTCGGCGGAGGTGCAGACCAGCTCGCTGGCTTCGTCGTCCGCGCGCAGCGGCGAATGGCAGTTCGGGCAGGCCAGTATGTCCAGCAGCCAGTCGTCGAGCTTCACGCTTTCTCCTCGGTTGTGATCAGGTCGATCTCGGCGGGCGGGCCGGCTAGGCCGTGGTGCCGCGGATCAGGGCGAGCACCTCGTCCCGCACGGCTTCCATCGTCGCCTGGTCAGCCGCCTCCACGTTAAGCCGCAGCAGCGGTTCGGTGTTCGAGGGACGGACATTGAACCACCAGTCAGGCACCATGACCGTCAGCCCGTCGAGCTCGTCGGTACTGACCCCGGGACGGCCGGCGAAGGAGTCCAGGACCAGAGCGGTCGCCGCCGCCTGGTCCGCCACCTCGCTGTTGACCTCCCCGCTGGCGACGTAGCGCTCGTAACGGGCCAGCAGGGCCGACAGCGGGCCGTCGGACTGCCCCAGGGCCGCGAGCACGTGCAGGGCCGCGAGCATGCCGGAGTCGGCGAACCAGAAATCCCGGAAGTAGAAGTGGCCGGAGTGCTCACCGCCGAAGATCGCGCCGGTGCGCGCCATCTCCGCCTTGATGAACGAATGGCCCACCCGCGTGCGGACCGGGGTGCCGCCGTGCTCCGCGATGATCTCCGGCACCGCGCGCGAGGTGATCAGGTTGTGGATGACGGTCGCGCGCGGCTCACGGGCCAGCTCGCGGCTCGCGATGAGCGCGGTGAGCACCGACGGGGAGACGATCTCGCCCCGCTCGTCGACCACGAAGCAGCGGTCGGCGTCGCCGTCGAAGGCGAGCCCGATGTCGGCCCGCGTCTCGGTCACCGCCCGCTGCAGGTCGCGCAGGTTCTCCGGGTCGATCGGGTTGGCCTCGTGGTTCGGGAAGGTGCCGTCCAGCTCGAAGTACATCGGCACCAGCTTGATGGGCAGCCCGTCGAAAACCTTCGGCACGGTGTACCCGGCCATGCCGTTGCCGGCGTCGACCACGACCTTCAGCGGCCGGATGGCGGACAGGTCGACCAGCTTCTTCAGGTGCTCCGCGTAGCCGGACAGCAGATCCTGATGGGTCAGCTGCCCGGCCGGGGCGTCGCTGGGGGGCACGCCCGCCTCGATCATCTCGCGCAGCTCGGCCAGGCCGGTCTGCTGGCCGACCGGCTTCGCCCCTTCCCGGCACAACTTAATGCCGTTGTAGCGGGACGGATTGTGGCTGGCGGTAATCATGGCGCCGGGGATGCCGAGCGAGCCGCTCGCGTAGTAGAGCATGTCGGTGGAGCCGAGACCGGCGTCGATGACGTCCGCGCCCTGGGCCGTGGCGCCCCGGGCGAACGCCGCCACCAGCGGCGGCGAGGACGTCCGCATATCGTGGGTGATCACGATCTCGCCGGCGCCGGTCAGCCGGATGAAGGCGGCCCCGGCCGCCTCGGCCACGTCCTCG
>JBEKCN010000494.1:0-4298 GCA_050014855.1 Streptosporangiaceae bacterium
ATGAACGCATGGAAGTCATGAAACGTTGACAGGCTTCTCGATGAACGCCTAAAAATCGCCGCCGCGAGTGGTACCCTGCCGTAAGGAGGATAACTATGAGCATCTATCTCGCTGACGTGTCAGAATATCAGCCTGAAATTAACGACGCAACCTACGTTACCTGGTCACACGCTATCATGATACGTGCCTTGTACGGTGACGCCCATGTTGACGACGCCTGGTACGGCGGTGCCCGAAGGGCTGATCTCCACACCGCTGGTATCGAATTCCTAGGTATTTATCAGTATCTAGTGTCCGGTCAGTCTGGTACTTCTCAAGCTCAAGCTTTCTATGATCTGGTTGGCCCTATCCAGAACGGTGAAGTTTTCGTCGCTGACTTCGAAGAAGGCGACAAGGCTATGCTCACTGACTGGTACAACGAAATGATCGCCCTTTACGGGTCGAGCATTACTAACCATCTGTGGACATACACCTATCTTGACTTCGGTGAAAGCGCCGGCGTTCTCCCGGTCCAGTGGATCGCTGACTATGACGCCCCTGAACCTTCCACCCCTCACATCCTGTGGCAGTTCTCCAACGCTTACAACGTGCCAGGTATCGGCACATGTGACTGTAATCAGTACGACGGCACAATGAGTGGCCTGGCATCACTCGGCTGGGGTGGTGGTGTCCCCGCCTACCATGTCACTACAGACGCCCCTGGCTGGTGGGTTGGGCAAGTCACAATCACCGGCGCCGGAACCGACAATAAAATCTGGTATACGGCCACCGCCGACGGCGTGAAATGGTCAGCGCCATCCGAATCCAAACCGACGCTTACCGGCACCGCAACTTTCCATGTCGAATCTGAAGCCCCCGGATGGTGGAAAGGTACCATTGTCCTCGCCGGTGACGGTACGGATGGTAACCGTTGGCACACGTCAACGGCTGACGGTACGAACTGGTCTACCCCCAGGACATAAACGACGACTCCATGTCGCTGGAGATCGAGGGCCGCATATCCGCGGGTGGCCACCGCGGTCTAGCATGCCGATCTAGCTAATCCGCTAGCTTCGGGGGACAGCCGGCAAGGAGAGGACACAGCCAGTGGCTCGCCTGGCGATCACGAAGGACGTCCTGTTGGCCTTCGCCAAGCTGGACAAGAGGGTCCAAGGTGCCGTCCAATCGGCGATCGCTGACTTCGCCAACGGCCGTCACGGTGAGGCGTACCTGGAGAAGGTGCCCGGCAGCTTGGACGACCGGATTCGCCTGCTGCGGGTGGACGGCGCGTGGTACGGCGCCGTGCTGGTCCCGGACAGCGGTGACACCTACTGCCTGCTCACGATCCTGCCCTTGGACGAGGCCGTCGGCTACGCCGCCAGCCATCGCGTCGGCGTCAACCAGGCCACGGGCCTGCTGGAGGTGTCGAACCCGGCCGCCCTCCGGCAGGTGCAGCCTTCCCTGCAGGCGGCGGCCAGCCCGGACGGCACGCGGCTGTTCGCCGACGTCAGCGACGCCGACCTGACCCGGCTGGGTATCGACACGCACGTCCAGCGGCTGACCCGGATCCTGGTCAACGACGCTGACCTGGATGCGCTCCAGCCAGCGCTGCCAGCCGCGCAGTACACCGCGCTGCACGCGCTGGCCAGCGGGATGACGATCGACGAAGCCCACGCCGAGGCGGCTCAGGTTCTCCCGGGCGGCACACCGGCCGAACGGATCGAATGCGACGATCTGGTCGCTGCCATGGAACGGACCCCAGACCAGGTCGCGTTCGTGTCGGGCCAGGAGGAACTGCGGCTCATCCTGGCCCACCCGTTCACTGCCTGGCGGACGTTCCTGCACCCCAGCCAGCGCGAGATCGCCTACCGGCCGAGCTACAGCGGTCCCGCCCAGGTGACCGGCGGTCCCGGGACCGGCAAGACGGTCACCGTGCTGCACCGTGCGGCGTTCCTGGCCGTGCGCGCCGCCTCCGGGCCAGCCGGGCCGGACGCCGCCGAGGCGTCGGCCCCCGGACCTTACGCGGCGCCGATCCTGCTGACGACCTTCAACGGCAACCTGGCCGACGCCCTGCAGGCCCAGCTTGACCTGCTGATCCGCGACCCCGCGGTGCGCCGCCAGATCCAGGTCCGCAACGTAGACCGGCTGGCATACAGCATCGTCACGGAGGCCCACGGCACTCCGGTCATCGCGGACGAGCGGGTGCTGCGCGCCCGCTGGGCCGAGGCAGCGGCGGCCTTCGGCCTGGAACTCACCCCGGCCTTCCTCAAGAACGAGTGGGAGCAGGTCATCCTGGCCCAGGACCTGCGCAGCGAGCACGCCTACCTAACGTGCCTGCGCACTGGCCGTGGACGCCCGCTCACCAAGGCCCAGCGGAGCCGGGTATGGCAGGCCGCCCAGCAGGTCATGGCCGAGCTGGCCACCGCCCGCCGGACCACCCACCTGCAGCTGGCCAACGAGGCCACGCACCTGCTCCGGGAGGCCGGAACGCCGCGCTACCGGCACATCCTGGTGGACGAGGCCCAAGACCTGCATTCCGCGCAGTGGCGGCTGCTCCGCGCGGCCGTAGCCGAAGGCCCGGATGACCTGTTCATTGCGGCTGACCCGCACCAGCGCATCTACAACAGCCGGGCTTCCCTGGCCAGCCTGCGGATCAGCGTGCGGGGGCGCAGCCGGAAGCTATCCCTGAACTATCGCACCACCCAGGAGATCCTGGCCTGGGCGATGCCCCTGCTCGGCTCCGATCCGGTCACCGGCCTGGACGGCGAGGCCGACTCCCTGCTCGGCTACCGCTCCCCGATGCACGGCCAGCGACCGCAGGTCCGCCTCGCCGCCACCCGTGGCGAGGAATTCGGTTTCCTTTCCGAACGGATCCGTTCGTGGCTGGCGGCCGGCTTCGAGCCGGGCGCCATCGGGGTTACGGCCAGATCCGCCGGCCTGGTGCGGGAGGCCCGCGGGGCACTCAAAGCGGATGGCCTCGATACCACCTCGATCAGCGCCCGGGACGGTGCGGCGGGCGTCCGGGCCGGCACCATGCACGCCATGAAGGGCCTGGAGTTCCAGGCCGTCGCGGTGATCGGCGTCGAGGAAAGCGCGGTCCCGGATCCGGCGGCCATCACCGCGGATGATGAGGACCCCCTGGCGCACGCCCAGGACCTGCAGCGGGAACGCTGCGTCCTGTTCGTGGCCTGCACCCGGGCCCGGGATCACCTCTACGTCTCCGCCACCGGCAAGCTGAGCACGTTGCTGCCGCCTCGCCCGGCGGATCTGCCTCTGCCTTCTCATGCTCGCCCAGCCGACCCGGCGCTGTCTCACCACGCTCTCCCGGCGGAACCGCATCCGTCCGACTGTGGCACCGTTGCCCCGCACGCGCGGGCGAACCGGGGACACCAGCACATCCCCCCCGCGCAAGGTAATGATGCGGGAACTGCTCCGCCTCGGCGAAGACTCATGGGCACCACGGCTCAGGGGCGCCTCCCTCGTCGCTGAAATGGACTTCCAGCCAACGACACCAACCAGGTCGCAGCCCGCGTTGCCATGCAAAAACGCAGGTCACCACCCCGAAACGTGCCGATCCGACAGGGGGCTGGTGCCGTCCGTGCGCGGCACAAAGCGGGCCACAGCCAGCGCGCCATGGCCCGAGTGGCTTGACGGACGGCTCGACGTACAGTCGGTCGCTGGCCTGGGCCCGGCTGGCCGGCGCCGCCGAGCGCCTCCGGGAGGGAACAGGGACCGCGAGCCTCAGTGCAGATAGACGCCGTCCACGCCGATCCGGCCCGGCCCGTCCAGCACGTAGATGCCGGCCGAACTGCCCCGGACGTCGAACGCCAGCGTTCCGTCGTGGACCACGATCTCCTGGCCGGTGACGGCATCGCGGTAGGTGCCGTTGAGCACGCCCTGCACAATGATGGTCTGGTCGGTGCCAATCGCGAGGCCGACGACGACGTAGCTGCGCCCGCCGTCGTGGTCGCGCACGAAGCTTAGCCCGCTGCCCCACTCGTTCAGCTGGCTCATGGGTGCCTTTTGCAGGGCGGGGAGCGCTCGGCGAATCTGGTTGAGGCGCTTGATGTGCTCATAGAGGGGGTGCGCCCGGGTCTGGCCGATTCGTTCGGGCGTCAGGTGGTCTCCGAAGTAGGCCCGCCCGGTTTGGGCCAGGGTGTCCCGCTCGCCCTCGACGTCCTGCGGAGCGCCCTTCATGAACTCAATCTCCTCGCCGTAGTAGAGGCAAGGGATGCCGCGGACTGTCCAGAGCACGTTGTAGGCGGCCGCCGCCATCCACTGTTCGCCCTTGAATCGGTACTTGAAGTCGTTGTCAGGGC
>JBEKCN010000495.1:0-4297 GCA_050014855.1 Streptosporangiaceae bacterium
CAGGCCGAGCAGGATGTGCTCGGTGCCGATGTAGTTGTGACCGAGCTGCAGGGCCTCCCGCAGCGACAGCTCGAGGACCTTCTTGGCGCGCGGAGTGAAGGGGATGTGCCCAGAAGGTGCCTGCTGGCCCTGGACGACGATCTCCCCGACCTGCCGGCGGGCCGCCTCCAGGCTGATCCCCAGCGACTCAACGGCCTTGGCGGCGACGCCCCCGCCCTCGCGGATCAGGCCGAGCAGGATGTGCTCGGTGCCGATGTGGCTGTGGTTGAGCATCCTGGCCTCTTCCTGAGCCAGGACCACAACCCTCCGCGCCCGGTCGGTGAACCTCTCGAACATCTCGTCGCCCCCTCACCGAGCGGCCGGCGAGGCAACCATTAATTTTGCTCGTCTCTTCGCATGCTAGCCCGCGCGCCAGGCGACGTTGCGCATGCGGACGTCACACAAGTAAAACGTCCCCGTCGGCAGCGGTGTCCACCCCGTCCAGCCTGGGCAACGGGGCAAATGTGCACAGCTACGCCCGGAGCGAACGCGCAGCGGCCCGGCGCCGCCCCCGCTGTCGCAGCAGCCTCGTCCCCTCGCGGGCGCGAGCGGATCAACACGGCGCCTTCCCCTGGCACGCCGACTCAGCTGGCGGCCTCAGCCTCAGCCTCAGCCTCGGCCCGAGCGGGCTTGCCGATGAAGCGGGGTTGAACCAGCGCAGCAGCATGAGCGCCCACACGCTGAGCACAAACCCGACGCGAGCGCAGGGAACACGGGGTTGAGGTTGATAAAGCTGAAGATCCAGATCGCCACCAGCGCGCCGAGAGCCGCCAGGCGAGGGTCCTCGGCCACCAAGATGAAAACGGTCAGCGCCGCGAGAACCGCGTTGAACCGGACGTAGCCCCACTGTCGATCGCTCCTCCCGCGATGTGGACGTGGATGGCGAGGGCGACGGCGATCAGTCCGCCCCGCGGTGACGATCACGTGCCGCCAGTTGGACACCGGCACACCGAGCAGGAATAGGCCGCCCGCCAGCATCACAGGGGAGAAGAGGATTGACCTCATGGACGCGATGGTCTCGGGAAAGTAGCTGGTCGCCTCGATCGGGAAGGCGCCGAGGTGAATCTTGTTCAGACCAGCCGAACTCGCGATCGGCCCGAGCAGCCAGTAGCACCCGATGAACGGGGCGGGGAGGAACGGGAAGGGGAGCCAGCGGGAGAGCACAAGGGTAAACGGCCCCGGGCACCGGTGCCATGATCCACAAGGCCGTGTTCAACCGGTAGAACTTCCCGAGGGCAAGGCCTATCAGGGCCGAGTTGAAACCTCAGGATGCCGGCGTCGCGGTATCCGGGCACTCTCGAGACTCCGCAAAGGAGGGCGCAGAACGTGAGGGACCAAAGTCCCAGAATTAGAACAGGGCAGCACTAATCAGGATCTGGTTGCCGTAATGCTATCTTTCCGTAATACGAGGTTAGGCATTAGTTTGCCAACTATTCAAATGCCGATGAGTGCGAGCGTGCAACACTCGCCGTCGGCCTTAGCCCGCCAGGGGGCCGGAGACCACCGCCAGGGTGCTGCGGGCGGAGGCGTCCGCAGCCCGCAGGTCACGGACCTGCGGTTAAGGGGCGCTGTCATCGGCGGTCCCGGTCGAGCCGAACGTCTCCCGGTTGGCAGGGGTGCCTGGGACGCGCGTCACCGCCCTGTCCATAGCGCCCAAATGCAGTTCATGGCCACTGTCCCCGACATGCACGGCCCTGAAGGGGCCACTCCTTCTGGGCGGGGTCCCGGATGGAGCGTAGGGACCTTTGTCCTCTGGCTCGGCAAAAGCGACGGTCATAAACTCGCTGGCGACCGGGCCCGCGCCGGTTAGGGGTACTCGCCTCTAGTAGCCCGCAGGCGACCGTTTGCGTACCCGTGTCCTTTGGGTTATGGCCTGGGGTAGTTTCCGGGCTATGGCGGAGGGGCCGATCTTGGCGGTTATCACATTTAGAGTCCCTTCGTCTGTGGTGCGCGTGGCGTCCTGGCCGCTTGGCGCTGCAGCCGCGACCGAAAGGAGCGGCAATGTGCCGCTCGCTGGCTTACACCGGTTCACCCATCCTGCTCTCGGATGTGCTCTACACACCGGCCCATTCGCTGATCGATCAGAGCCTGCACTCGAAGCTGGGGGCCGAGACGACAAACGGCGACGGATTCGGCGTTGGCTGGTACGACGCCGCACCGGCCCCCGGGGTCTTCCGCAGCGTCGAGCCGGCGTGGAACGACCAGAACCTGCGTGAGCTCGCGGGCCACGTGCGCTCGCCGCTGTTCTTCGCGCATATGCGTGCGGCGATCGGGTCGGCCGTTCAGCAGACGAACTGCCATCCGTTCCGCTACGGCCGCTGGCTGTTTATGCACAACGGATTCATCGACGGGTTCGCGGCCATCAAGCGCGACCTGGTGCTCGCGGTCGACGAATCGCTGTATCCGGAGATCAAGGGACAGGCGGACACCGAGGTCCTGTTCTACCTGGCGCTCAGCTTCGGACTGGAGGACGATCCGCCGGCCGCTGTCGCGCGGGCCATTGGGTTCGTGGAAGCCGCCGGGCGGCAGCGCGGTGTCACCTACCCGTTCCAGGGCACGATCGCCACCAGCAACGGCGAGGGCCTGTGGGCGTTCCGCTACTCCAGCGAGGGCAGCTCGCGGTCGCTGTTCTTCAGCCGCGACGTCCGTGCGGTGAGGCAGCTGTATCCGGACCGGGAGATCCTGTTCGAGCTGTCCGACGACGCGCGGCTCGTGGTCTCCGAACCGATCGGTGACCTCCCCGGCGCCTGGATCGAGATGCCCGAGGCCAGCTACGGAGTCGTCGGCCAGGGAGAGGACCAGCTCCGGCCCTTCGCCGTGCAGCCCCCGCCGAAAGCCCCGTGACGGTCCCTGAGCCAGCCGCGGGGTGAGGCGGGACCGGGCTTGCGGCCGTACCGCTACTGCTCCGTGCGCAGCACCACCTCCGCCTCGATCTCGAAGTGGACCTTGTGGCTGGCCAGGCCCCCAATCGGCGGGTTGGTGCAGACGCCGTAGTCGAGGCGGTTGATCTCACCGGTCGCTGAGAATCCGGCCCGGGTGCCGCAGCCACCACCGCGCGGGCGCGGAGCGCATTCGGGGGGTTCCGGGGGGTCGCCCCCGGGCCAGCACAGCTAACCCAGCATGTCGGGGGTCAGGTTGGCTTCCGTACTGGGCAGGCCCAGATCCGAGGCCCGGCGGTCGGCCATGGCCAGCAGGCGGCGGATCCGCCCGGCGATCGCATCCTTGGTCAGCGGGGGGTCGGCGAGCTGGCCCAGCTCCTCCAGGCTGGCCTGGCGGTTGGCGATCCGTAGTTTTCCGGCCATGGTCAGGTGCTCCGGCGCGTCGTCGCCCAGGATCTCCAGCGCCCGCTCGACCCGTGCACCGGCCGCGACCGCGGCGCGTGCGCTGCGCCGCAGGTTGGCGTCGTCGAAGTTGGCCAGCCGGTTCGCGGTGGCCCGCACCTCCCGGCGCATCCGGCGCTCCTCCCAGGCCAGCACGCTGTCGTGCGCGCCGAGCCGGGTCAGCATGGCACTGATCGCGTCGCCGTCCCTGATCACCACCCGGTCCACCCCGCGGACCTCGCGCGCCTTGCCGTGAATCTTCAGCCGCCGGGCCGCACCGACCAGCGCCAGGGCCGCCTCTGATCCGGGGCAGGTCACCTCCAGCGCCATCGACCGGCCCGGCTCGGTCAGCGAGCCATGGGCCAGGAACGCACCCCGCCAGGCGGCCTCGCAGTCGCAGGTGGTCCCGGACACGATCTGCCGCGGCAGGCCGCGCACCGGGCGCCCGTAGTTGTCCAGCAGGCCGGTCTGGCGGGCCAGATTGTCCCCGCCCTTCAGCACCCGGACGACGTAGCGGTTGCCTTTGCGCAGCCCGCTCGGGGCCAGTACCAGCACCTCGGAGGCGTGCCCGTAGACCTCACTGATGCCGGCCCGCAGACGGCGGGCGGCTGAGCCGGTGTCGAGTTCCGCTTCGATCACGATTTGCCCGGCGGCCAGGTGCAGGCCGCCCGCGAACCTCAGCATCGCAGAGACCTCGGCCTTGCGGCAGCACGGCTTGACCACGGTCACCCGGCTTAGCTCGTCCTTAACTACGCCCGTCATCGCCATCGGCGTCCTCCTTGCTAGCCCGGGGGGGCGACCCCCCGGGAACCCCCCGCTGCGCTGTGCTGGCCCGGGGGGACGACCCCCCGGAACCCCCTGCTGCGCTGTGCTGGCCCGGGGGGACGACCCCCCGGAACCCCCTGCTGCGCTGTGCTGGCCCGGGGGGACGACCCCCC
>JBEKCN010000496.1:0-4282 GCA_050014855.1 Streptosporangiaceae bacterium
CAACGAGGACAGCGTGGCCGCGCTCGGCGCCGTGTACTTTCTCATCCGGCCGCACCCGAGGCCCGACGACCTCTCCTACGTCGCGCAGCGGATCAACCAGTGGGCCAGCACCCAGATACGGGAGCTGCTGCCCGCAGTCACCGGCGAAGACCGGCGGACGCTCGCTGACTGCGGCGCCGCGCTCCGTTCCGCCGGGCACCAGCGCTGGCGCAAGCTCCTGCGCCAGAAACTCGCATACAGCACGCTCTCGGACACAGAGCGAGAAGCGCTGATCTGGAGCCAGCTCGTCACGATCTGGCAAGTCATCGGCCGCCTGGTCCGCGGCGGGAAGCCAGCTGCCGTCTACTTCTGCGACGCGGCGTTCGCCCCCGTCACCGCCAGCGCGGACGAGGACGGCCAGGACACCGCTGAGACCAGCCTCGTGCTAGGTCTGCGGTCAGTGCTCGAACCGTACTTCCGCGCGGGATACCACGGAACCGACCGGCACCTGGCAGAAGCCCTGTACGGGCCGCTCCACCAGGCGCTGAGCAGGGTTGGAGGAATGTTATGCCATCAGCGAAGGTGAAATACCCGGGACTGCAGACGGCGGTGTTCGAGCCGGGAGACCTGGCCCTCCTGAACGGCACCTACTGGCTCATGCGTTTCCCGGCCCGGTGGAAGCCCCGCCTTCTCACGCTGGCAGGAGGACCGGGAACGGGCCGGGTCAGCATCCCGATCCGGTCCCTGAACAGGGTCCTGACCGCCCTGGTCCCCGACCTCGTGCACGTCGCGCGGTACGCGACGCGGGGCGAGGACCCGGTCTGGCTGCTCAGCAGCGCTCCGATTGTCAGGGAGGCCATCTTCGCGATCACCGCCGCCTGGGTCCGTGCCTTCGGCTGGCGCACCCCCGCCTCACTGGAGCAGGCACTGGCCGTAATGTCGCCGTCCGACCTGCAATGGGAGGAGTTCCCCGTCGACTACGCCCGCCAGCTGCGGCTGACAGGCTCCGGTGAGCAGGAGGAACGCGGGCCGGCCAACCTGGCGATATTCCGGCTGCTACCGCACCAGATCGCCGCCCGCCTGACCATGCCGGGCCTAGCGTGCGACCACGCCGGCTACGAGACCTCTGCCTTCCGCCGCTGCCCGGCGGAAGAAGGCGCCGCGATCATGTCCTGGCCACCGCACCGCTCAGCTGACAAGCCCTTCTCGTTCACCATCGCCCTGTCCGCGCAGACGCTCCCGCTCGGCCAGGGCATGCGGATGTACGCGCATTTCGGCGTGCGGCGCTGGGTGCACCGGACGCCCGTGCTCGACACCAGGTCCCACCACAGCGTCTACATCAACCCGTCAGTCCCGTGGGTCACCGGCCTCACCTACTCGCCCAGCCTCCAGCAGGCCAGCATCCGCCTTCGCATCGAGGGCGACAGCGAGCAGGCATCCCGCCGCGCGGTCTGGTCCGACCTGCTGGCGAAGGTCCTGCGCGAGCTCGGCGTGGCAGGCTACCTCGACCTCCCGGAATCCGTCAGGACCAGCCCCAAAGCGCTCCTGGACCGGGAATCGGGCGGCGCGGCCCTCGTCTACCGGGAGGGCATGTACACCTTCCCGGGAAAGACCCCGGGACGGCATCCGGCCAGCCCGGGCCTAGCCCTCATCGACCGGCCCCGCCTCCTCGAATGGGCAGCCAGTGAGATCACCCCGGCGCTCCGGCTCGCCAGCCCGCTTCCCCGGTCGGACGTCCAGGTGTTTCCCTCACTCCACAAAACCCCGGACAAGGACGATGCCCAGGACGCGAGTAGGCTCCGCGCCGCGATCAGGGACGCCACCAGATCGCAGAAGCTGGAAGTGGAGATCTACTACGACACCCGGCAGATACTCGACCAGGGCGTCAGCGAACTTGAGGACCAGCTCGGAGTCAAGTTCCGTCTCCCTGACAGCATCTCGGCGACACGGGAATCCGCAGACGCCCGCACCCCCGAGCTCGACATCACCCTGGCCGTCCAGCCGGTGGGCGCACTCGGCACGGACCTCGAGCCGAACCAGCGCCTGCGCAGTACCATCGAGCGGCTCCACCAGGCAGTCCAGTACCGCAGCGACCAGATACAGCGTGCGCTTTCGGCTCTCGACCCGGCAGTCCCGGCCATCGCTCTTGTAGAGATCGCCGGGAAGGGTAAGTACAAGGGCGCCCGCCGCGAGAAGGACCCCAAATTCGCCATCAGGCACGGATTCAACCTGGCAGGGCGCCTGACACAGTTCATCGAGCCGCCTGCGGCGAGCGCCCCCGACCCCGATACCGACGATGACACGACTGCGGCTCCGGACGCCGAGCGCCTCCGCAGCTCATGGGGCGACCTGTGGCGGCAGCTGGGTGCCCGCCCAGATCCGCTCCCTCCTGCGGAAGCCGGGCTGCCGCCCGCGCGGCTGCTGGCCTTCTACATCATCAGGCAGAACAAGACCTGGACCTGGGGCGCCACCCGGCAGGTCCCCATCGCCGTCCTGATGGACCCTGACGGCACGAACATCCGGGTCAAGGCCCCCGGAACCGGGGACTGGCAGCTTCTGTGGAAGGCGCAGCTGACTGTCGGCCGTGCTCACGTCATGGGCGGGCAGGTCAGGAAGCCCGAAGAGATCACCGCGTTCTTCCACGAGATCCTCACCCAGGACCTTGACACCAGCCAGCCGATGCTCCTGCTGAGCGCCGCCCAGAACTGCCGGCCCGGCTGGAAATTCCTCAACAACGGGGAGCTCATCGCCGACAGCCTCCGATTCGGCAGCAGGGCCGCTCAGCCCGCCGCCGAATTCCCCGGACTTCGCCACGTCCGCACCGAGGACGGCAACGAGACTCCGGAAGGGTACGCCGTCAACGAAACCGAGAAAGGGCACGCCGGCGCACTGTGGAAGATAGCGCCCCGGATCTGGTTCAGCACCGCCGACAAGCCCCCCACCGCCAGCAATGCTGTTCGCTACACGTCCATGGTGGAGACCACCCAGAAGCGAGACGGCAGCCCCGTGCCCGCCCGGCCCGGAGCCCGCGTCTGGAACCACCAGCTCATGGAGGTAGCAGCCGTCAGCCTGCAAGGCGATGAAGACGATGAACCCTGGGCGGCGCTAGCCCACGATCTCCGGTGGGCCGCGCCTCACTATAAGAACGTCACCACCCTGCCCTGGCCCCTCCACCTGGCAGAGTTGATAGGCGAGTACATCGTCCCCGTGCAGATGATCGAAGAGATCGAAGCAGCAGGAGGCGGGGAAGCGGCTGAGTGAGTGCAGGATGCCCGTTCCGCCGTAAATTCTACGACCTGCGGAGCCAGCGAGCCGGCAGCCTGAATCGGCAGGTCAGCGGGCAGTCGGTGACGCAGGACGGTCGGCATACCGCTCCTGCATGCGGTCCGGGCACCGCTCCTGCCCTCGCCGTCCGTGCCCGTCCGTGCGTTCCACCGCCCCCGGCCCCGGCACGCACGGACGCATAGCGGACGGCGGCGGCCCGAAATCCCACCTCGAACGGAGTACGCGCTGGTCAGGGGCGTACGCCTCGGCTAGGAGCGACGGGCTGTAAAACCGTCGGCTACGCCTTCGGTGGTTCGAATCCACCACCTGCCACCACCTGCGAAAACGGCCCGTTAGCTGGGAATTGTCGGCTACGCGGGCCGTTTTTCTTTGTCCCGACATGTGTCACCTTGGGTCGCTGTAGATCCCTATGTTGCGGGCTCCACGGACATATAGCGGACAGCGTCCGGGCGGTGAGAACGGTCGGCGACACCGTCGATTTTCCACGGACAGCCACGGACAGGCCGCGCTGGCAGCGTGTTCCGGGCTGCTGTTACCGCGTTGGTACGGATGGCTTGCAGCCAGGAAAGGGGTGACCGGAGGCTTGGGCCGCGTCCCGGGGCTCTACCTCTCACGCCAGGGTGCGATGATCACCTGGAGAGTGGCCGAGTTCCTTCGGCTGCTCGGTGCCGACGAGCCACTCACTAGGCTGCGTGAGCGGCTGCAAGGGCATCTAACGGCCCGCCGCGCGACTGCGTGACAGTGGGCAATCGCCACGATGGCGATAACCGGAGCCCTAGCGATGTTCGTCAGCATCACCGGAATGATCCGCCGCAACCGCCGCGTCTCCCCGCCGGTGCGCCCGCGAAGCCAGACCGACCCCTGCCTGCCCAGGCGGCGACTGGCAAAGTCTAGGGGAAAGTAGCTATACTTATGGCCATGTCAGTCAGTGAGCAGATGCCGCTAGCGGACGTGAAGAACCGACTCTCGGAGGTCGTGGACCGCCTGGAACGCGAGCACGGCCGCGTCGTGATCACCA
>JBEKCN010000497.1:0-4276 GCA_050014855.1 Streptosporangiaceae bacterium
CGTACGGGCTGGTGCCGCTGTAACCAGCGATCCCCAGCAAGCTCGACGGCCACTGGCTGCGTTCCGGCCATTAGCCAGCAGCGACCAGGACACCTGTCGGCCCGCTCTCATCGCCGCCACGCCCCGCCAGCTGTTCCCTTGACGTGACTGTCGTACCCAGGCGTGGCGCCAAGGCCGCCGGACGACGACCGCGAGCTAACCCTCCGGCGATCAGCGTGGCCAGCAGCCCGGCATAGCGCAGCAGGTGGACATCCCCAAGGAAGCGCTCGCGGACATAGGCCTGGGCGGCCCGTCCCATCTGCGCTGCCTGATCCTGATCGCGGAGCAGGAGGCGGGCCGCCTCTCCGAACGCCGCCAGGTCGGCCGGATCTGGGAGCAGGATGCCCGTGCCTTCGCCGATCTGGTCGATGATCCCGCCGACCTGCGAGCCGATGACGGGCCGCCCCTTCCACATTCCCTCCGAGACGGTCAGCCCGAACCCTTCCGCCAGGCTCTTCTGCACGACGACGGTGGCGTGCCGCTGCAACGCGTTAACCATGGCCGCGTTCTCGTCGATGTCATCCAGCGGCAGCGTAACCAGCAGGATGCGTGCCCGGGCCGCAGGGCTCAGATCCTGCCACTGCAGCAGGCACTCCCCGTAGACCGCTGCGCCCTCGGGGTCGTCACTCACGTCCTCGACCGACGGGCCAACCAGCATCAGGTATCCCTCACCGCTGGGCGCGACATGGTCGGCGAAGCCGCGCATGACTCCGGCCATGTCCTTGAGCCGGTCCCAGCGGGAGACCTGGACCAGCACCCGATCATCGAGCCCAGGGCGGCCCTCGCCGGTGATGGCCGCTGACCTGGTGACAGTGCCCACATTCCCGTCACGGCGGGTGAACCTCGGCGGAACCGTCGGCGCCGTAGAGTCCACAACGCCCAGCTTCGCGAGGATGGCCCGCACGGTCTCGGCGTCGAGCTCCTGGTTCTTCGGGGAGAAGGGGTCGATCGACGGGGGGATGATCGAGGCCTTCGCAGCGGGGATCCACGGCGGGACGTATTCCGGGCGCGAGAACACGTAGGCCTCCGCGGCGGCCAGGTGCGGCCGCAGGAACTCCCACGCCGCCCGGGTCACGTCGTTTTCCCCGTCGAGGCCGATGTGGCAGCGCCATACCACCCGGGCGCCCGCCTGCGCCAGCGGGGCGGCCAGCGCGGCGGTCTGCGGGTCGTGCAGCAGTACGACATCGCCGGGCTGAACCCGGGCGACCAGTTCCACCGCATTCGCGGCCACCATCCGCGCGTAGTGATCGGCCTCAGCCGCGCCGAGGGGACCGCCGCCGGGATCGCCATGGATCTGGTTGTGCAGGCGCTTGGTGATCGCGAAAAACTCGGCGTCCCCGGTGATCACCAGCCAGCCGATCGGGATGTCCAGATCCTGGACGTACCCGACCAGGACCTGCAGCATCTCGGCGACCCCGCCACCTGCCGCGGTCGAGCTGACGTTCCAGATGGTGTGCCCGCCCAGCAGGGGCCGGAGCTGGTTGGCGGCCAGGGCGAGCTGCCCGTATCGCGGGGCGCCGATGACAGGCTCGAGCATGGACACCGGGCGCCGCGGCACCTCAACGGATTGCAACAGGCTCACGAAAACCGCCTCCCGCTCGCACGCTGCGGGGCGTTAATCGAGGCGCAACGTGCTCGCTACATTCCCGTCACCAGGGGCGATAAACCGTCAAACACGATCATTCACTGACGATCGAGGCAACGACCATCGAGGGCACCGGCACAGGCTTCCGCATCCGCAGGGCTCCCGGAACCAGGCACGCCATGCGATGGTGATTGCGAGGCTTCACCGCGCACTCTGGAGGCCGGCCACACCGACACGATCCATCGGGCCGTGCGTCAAACGCTCAGGGAGGAGCGATGGCCGAGCTAACCGTCCGCCAAGATGAGCTGGTCGTGACAATTAACCCATCTGCTGCTAACCCATCTGCTGCACGTCGTTACGGCAAGGTTTTTGATGAGATGGCGGTTGAGTACGACCGCCGCCGTCCGACTTATCCGGACGAACTCGTCGACCAGGCTTGCCAGGTCGCAGGGATCGGGAGCGGTGATCATGTGCTTGAGGTCGGGTGTGGCAGCGGCCAGCTGACGCGCGGCCTTGTCGCCCGGGGCCTGCACGTCACAGCGCTCGAACCCGGCAAGAACCTCATAGCACTGGCCAGGCAGAACCTGGAAGGTGCTGGGGAACTGGAATTTGTGAACGCTCAGTTTGAGGATGCATTGCTTCCCCGCGAGCAGTTTCAGGCCGTGTTCTGCGCGTCCGCGTTTCACTGGGTTGACCCCGAGGTTAGCTGGCAGAAGACCGCTGACGTACTTGTTCCCGGCGGAACGCTCGTCCTCGTGCAATACTGCGGACTTGAGGAGCCGCGTAGCAAGCGAGATCAGGACGCAGCACTCGCTGCTATAAGAAGGGTCGCCCCGGACGCCGCCGCCAATTGGCCGACCTACAGAGATCTCGACGCCACGCTCGCTGGGATGGAACAACGCCGGGGCAACGTCTCAGAGGTATGGGCCTGGCTCGGCAGCTACGACATAGGGCAAGATTATGCCGGCCGCTTGTTCGGTGATGTTCAGGTGGCAGTCATGCCAAAGCTCATCGAGCACACTCCCGACGAGCTCAATGCTCTCGTACGTACGATGTCGTTTTACGCTCAGCTTTCACCGGCCCAACGTCAAGCCCTTGAGCGTGAGTACGAAGCCATTTATGACCGACTCGGGCGCCCGATTCGCGCCAGCACGGTCTCGGTTCTCGTCACGGCACGGCGCAGCACCGAGGGAGATGATCGCCGCACAGCGCCCCAGCCGCCCACTACAAACGATCATGGGTGCTGAACGACTTTGCCGCACCCCGGCCAGCGTCTCCCGCCATGCTGCCGCCCGTTACCGCCGGCTGACGGTGACGTAGGCGACCCCCGGCACGATGGGCACCACGACTTGCCGTGTGCCCGCCCCCAGTACGACGAGTTCGCCGGGCCGCGCGTTTGCCGGGCCGCAAGCAGCAATGCTGCCCGCCGACATTGCCTGAGTAGCCTGGTGCATAGGCTTGACAATGGCGGCCTTGGCCCTAAAGTGCAATCGTGGGTCGCCAATGGCGATAACCGGTATGTCCAGTGTGACACTCTTTCGCGCACCGGGTTAAGGTGTAAACGGGACAGAGCTTGCATAGCCGGGAAATGCGGATGTTAAGTGAGTTCTCTTGGGGAGAGACTAATGAAGCGTGTGCTAGCCCTGATTCTCGGCCTGATGGTCATGTTCGGTGGGGCTACGGCGTGCAGTTCGTCGGGCAAATCGACGACCGCCGCGTCATCGGCCAGCCAGGCTGCAGCTGGCCACGCCAGCCAGAGCGCTTCCGCAGCGAACGCTTCGTGCGCGCAGGCAGGGACGCGGAAAATCCCCAAAACCCGGCTGCTTGCTGACCTGGGCCTGACCTATGGGGCGTTCCAACGTTATCTGTACAAGCCCTACAAGGCCGGAGCGTTCCAGAAGGGCGCGAACGGGCGGACCAAGGCACTTATCAAGGCGGGGCTGGCGACTGCGGCGATCGTCAAGCTGCTCAGTAACGCCAGCAAGAACGCCGCCGCCGACCCGACGCTGTGCAAGTACGTGCCCAACATCAACAACATCAAGAGCAGCCTCAGCACGCTGGCCGGCAAGGTCAAGGACGGCACCGCCAGCCCGAACGAGATCGATGGCACGAGCAATCTGTTCGGCCAGCTCAAGAACGCGACTGGGTTCACCCCGTCGGCCAGCGCATCGCTGCCGGGACTGAGCTGAGCAAGGCCATCCGGGACGCAAGCACGGTGCGGGTGGGCAGCGTGCCAGTGCCGCGGCACCCAACGGCGAGGCTGGGTGCCATATCGAGCCACCGGGGCCGTCGGCCCGCAGTATGTTCTACTGGAAATGTGGATCAAGAGCAGGTAACTGCGGCCGGTGAGGCGGCTTCTGGCGCCCTGACTGTCCAGCAGACCGAACAGGTACGAGTCAGGGTCCGGCTGATGATCGAGATCACGGCTCGCACGGGCGCCTACCGCAAGGGGCTCATAGCCGCAGCGGAATTGCTCAGCCCGGAAGAAGCGGCCATCATCTCCGACCTGGAAAGTCACGGCTTGCAGGTACCGCAATTGCGTGATCTGCTGCGCGGAGGTCATGTACTGGTCGATGATCCGCAGCTATATGAGAACTGGCGCTTTACCGAGGTCAGCCATCTGCGTATATCCAGCCACCACCGCGATATCGA
>JBEKCN010000498.1:0-4275 GCA_050014855.1 Streptosporangiaceae bacterium
GACATCGTCAAGTTCGCCCGGTCCATCGACCCCCAGGACCCCTGGAACATCGAGCACCCGGCCGAATACGCCGCCGGGCTGTCCGGTACGACCGCGGGGCTGACCAGCGACGTGATCAACCCGGAGGGCCTGGTGAAGGGCCTGGTGGGCACGGGGTGGGGCAGCGACCCGTTCCAGGCGGCCGGCCGGCTCGCGCCCAACATCGCGCTGGCCGTCGGCACCGACGGGGCCGGCACGGCCGCGGACGCGGGCAGCGTCGCTGAGAGTGCGGCGGTGGCGTCCGGGGAGAGCGCCGTGGCGGACGCGGGCAGCGCAGCCGGCCGCGCGGCGATGGGATCCGGGGAGGACGCCGCCACCCGCGCGCTGGCTCAGGCCACACGGGATCCGGGCCTGGCGGCGGTGCCGAAGGACGACGTTCCGACCGTGAACGACCCGATCGACGTCGTTACCGGCGACGTGATCCTGGCCCAGACCGACGTCGCGCTGCCAGGGATGCTGCCGCTGGTGGTCGAACGGCTGCACCGGTCCTCTTGGCGGGCGGGACGCTGGTTCGGCCGATCCTGGGTGTCGACCTTCGACCAGCGCCTGCAGGTCGACGGCCGCCGGGTGATCGGCGCGTTCGCCGACGGGCGGGTCCTGGTCTGGCCCCGGCCGGAGGACAGCGGCCAGGCCGGCGATAAGGCGGGCGATGAGACGGGCGCTGAGACGGGCGGCCCACCGGGCGGCCCGGTGCTGCCTGTGACGGGGGCACCGTGGCCGCTGCGCCGTCAGCCGGACGGAAGCTGGACGGTGAGCGACCCGCAGCGCGGCCTGACCTGGCGGTTCAGCCGTCACTCGGGCTACTTCTGCTCCTCCGAGGGGCACGGTGAGCTGCCGCTGGTGGCGATGCACGACCGGGCCGGGCACGAGATCACGTTCGGCTACGACGAGACTGGGGCGCCAGCCTGGATCCGTCACTCGGGCGGCTACCACGTCCGGGTGACGGTAGCCGCCGGCCGGGTGACCGGCCTGGCCGCCGGGAAGGCCGACGGCACGCAGCTCCTGCGGTACAGCTACGACGAGGACGGCAACCTGGCCGGCGTGAGCAACTCCTCGCACCAGCCGCTGCTGTTCCGCTACGACGAGGCGAGCCGGCTGACCGGATGGCGTGACCGCAACGGCTATGGCTACGGCTATGGCTACGACGATCAGGGCCGCTGCGTACGCGGCGACGGCCCCAGCGGTGTCCTGTCCGGCACCGTGCACTACGACCCGCAGGCACAGGTCACCACGTCCACCGACGCCGCGGGAGCGGTCACCACCTATCAGCTGCGCGGAGCATACGTAGTGGCGATGACCGATCCGCTGGGCCACGTGTCCCGGTGGGAACACGACGAGCGCGGTCAGCTCACCGAGCGCACCGACCCGCTGGGACGGGTCACCCGGTATACCTTTAACGCCCGCGGCAACCTGACCACGATTACCCGTCCGGACGGCAGCCAGGCGCAAGCGGAATACAACGAGCGGGATCTGCCGGTCAGGCTCGCCGAACCCGGCGAGCACGTCTGGCGGCAGGAGTATGACGCACGCGGCAACCGGACACAGGAAACCGCGCCGAACGGCGCCGTCACCCGCGTCTGCTACGACGACCACGGGCACCCGGCCAGCATCACCGACCCGGCCGGCGCCATCACCCTGGTGGCGTGCGACGCCGCCGGCCTGCCCGTGCGGGTGACAGCCGCAAATGGGGCCGTCACCAGCCTCGACCGCGATCCGCTGGGCCGGGTCACCCGGATCACCAGGCCCGGCGGCGGGACCACCGAGCTGACCTGGACGCCGGAGGGGCAGCCGGCGTCCCGATCGCTTCCCGACGGCACCGCGGAGTTCTGGAACTACGACGCGGAAGGGAACCTGACCCGCTACCTCAGCCTGGCCGGCGCCCTGACCCGCTACGAATACGGGCCCTTCGACCAGCTTGTGGCCAGGACCGCGCCGGACGGCTCCCGCACCCAGATCGGCTACGATCACGCGCTGCGGATGACCAGCGTGCACCGCGCCGGCCTGACCTGGAGCTACGACTACGACCTGGCGGGCCGGCTGGTCGCCGAGACGGACTTCAACGGCGCCACGACCAGCTACGAGCACGACGCGGGCGGGCAGCTCATCGGCCAGGTCAACGCCTGCGGCGAGCGCATCGCCTTCCGTCATGATCAGCTCGGGAATGTGGCCGAACGGACCAGCGGCCGGGCGACCACGACGTTCGGCTACGACGTGGCCGGGCGCCTGGTCTACGCCCGCAATCCCGAGGCCGAGATCTGGCTCGACCGCGACCCTCTCGGCCGGATCATCGCGGAGACCTGCAACGGCCGCACGGTGACCTCTCAGTTCGACGCGGCTGGGCGGCGGCGCCGCCGGGTGACGCCGTTCGGCGCGGTCACTGACTGGGACTACGACCAGGCCGGGCAGCTGGTGGCGGTGACCGCGGGCGGGCATCAGATCCAGTTCGATTACGACGAGGCGGGGCAGGAGATCCGCCGGGAGCTGCCCGGCGGCCTGGTGCTGGCCCAGGACTGGGACCAGCGGGGCCGGCTCACCGTCCAGAGCCTGACCGCCTGGGATCAGGAGCAGGCGGCCCTGCCGGAGGGGCCGATGGCCATCGGGCCGGCGGCGGCCGGGGGGCCCATGCCCGGAGGGCCCATGCCCGGAGGGCCCATGCCCGGAGGGCCCATCACCGAAGGGCCCATGCCCGGAGGGCCCATCACCGAAGGGCAGCCGGTCACCGGGGGGCAGCCGGTCACCGGGGGGCGGTTGCTGCAGCGCCGCGCCTACGCCTACAACGGCGATGGCCTGGTCACCGGCATCGACGACCTGCTGGCCGGGGCCCGCAAGATTGGTCTCGACCGCAGCGGCCGGGTTACCGCGGTGATCGGCCCGGATTGGGCCGAGCGGTACACCTACGACCCGGCCGGGAACCTGTCCGCGGGCAGCTGGCCCGCTCCGCCGCCCGGTCCGCCCGGCGCCGAGCTGGCCGGACTACGGGGAGCATTCTCAGTCGTATGCACTGAAAACGCTCCCCATAGTCCCGCTGGGCTGGGCCCCGGTGCGCAGGGCCCACGGCAGGTCACAGGGACGCTGATCACCCGGGCCGGGAACGTCCGCTACCGCCACGACCGCCAGGGCCGCGTCATCCAGCGGCAGGTGGCGCGGATCTCCCGGAGGCCCGACACGTGGCACTACCACTGGGACGCCGACAGCCGGATGACCGGTGTCACGACCCCGGACGGCACGACCTGGCGCTACCGCTACGACCCGTTCGGCCGCCGCATCGCCAAGCAGCGGCTCACTGGGGACGGCAGTATCGCCGAGCAGACCGACTTCACCTGGGACGGCCCGGTACTGGCCGAGCAGGCCACGCCCGCCGCCCAGCCCGGCCAGTACGAGGTCGTGACCTGGGACTACCGCCCCGGCAGCTTTACCGCGCTGACCCAGGCCGAGCACACGTCGGCCGACGATCTGGGCGATCTGGGCGATCTGGGCGAAGCACCACAGGAGCAGATCGACCAGCGGTTCTACGCGATCATTGCCGACCTCGTCGGTACCCCGGCCGAGCTGGTCGCTCCCGACGGGACACTGGCCGGGTGCCAGCAGCACACCCTGTGGGGCAACACGGTCTGGCACCCCGACGGGGCCCAGACCCCGCTCCGGTTCCCCGGCCAGTACGCCGACCCGGAGACCGGCCTGCATTACAACCACCACCGTTACTACGACCCCGTGGCGGGAAGCTACCTGACGCCCGACCTTCTCGGCCTAGCCGCAGCACCCAACCCGCACGCCTACGTACCCAATCCCCAGGTCCTGGCCGACCCACTGGGACTCAGCCCATACGAGTCCACCGCTGAACTGGGCGGAGCGTCCCCAGGCGCTGGAGTAGGAGGGAGAGCACGCCAGGTGATCGTGGACACCAATTCCGTGTACAGCCGTCCCGGTGTCGAGGCGGCTTTGAACCCTGGCGAGACGCCGGTTATAACCCAGACGACTGTGGCGGAGCTGCGTAATCTTGCAGCTGGAGGGGTAATGAAGATGCCGCGCTTCGCCGGGGAGCTTCCTGTGATCAATGACGTCATGGACGTCAATATGCGTATTAATATCCGGGAGATGCTTACCTCTATCAGAGCAAACCAGCGCGGGATTTTCGGCGATGGCTCCATAGGAGCGACCGCACTCGACTACGGGCTCCCAGTGATCACAGCAGATCGCAATTTCGCGGCAGTGCTCGAGCATCTCGGACTAGAGGTA
>JBEKCN010000499.1:0-4267 GCA_050014855.1 Streptosporangiaceae bacterium
CCTCATCCTGCCCTGCGGCTGAGGCGGACGGTGACGGGGTGGCCGACGGGGCCGACGAGGCAGCCGGTGCTGTGGCGAAGGGATGGGCCACGCCACCCGACGGCGAACCGGTACGGGCCGACGAGGCAGCCGGTGCCCGGCTGCCGGATGGGCCGCGGGCGGCTGATCCAGAACCGGGCGCGGGGGATGGGGCGGCGGCCTGGGGCTGCCCCGTCGGCGCGGCCACCGTCGCGGGCGCCGGTGCGGTCCGGCGCGGGCTGGCCACCGCGGGAGCGGTTGCGGTGCCCTGCAGTTTGGGTGCCGGCCGGCCCGCCGTGCCCTGCGCGGGGACCGTCGGCCGCGGAGTCGCGGTGGCCTGGGATGCCGTCGCGTGCGGGTGCACGCTCTGCGAGGCGGCGGCGTAAGGGGCCGACGCCCGAGGAGAGACGGTTCGCGCAGCCGGCACCGGCGTTGGGGCCGGCGTGCGAACTGACCGGGGTGTGGTCGCCGCTGTGGGTTTCGCCGAAGGTGCCAGCACCCGCCGGCTGACTGACGGTGGTGTGGTCGCCGCTGTGGGTTTCGCCGAAGGTGCCAGCACCTGCCGGCTGGCCGCGGGGGACGGCTTGACCGTGCTGTGCGGCGTGGCCGACGGCGAGGACGTTCCCGCAGGTGGGGCGGGTTGCGACGCCGGGACGAGTCCGGGGATCTCGGCCTGGCCGGCCGAGCCGGATGCGGTCTGCGGTGCGGTGGCCTGCTCGGCGGATGCCGAGGCCGGGTGAGCGGCGGCCCGGGCCTGCGCCGTGGCGGGCTGGGTGTCCGGGTCGAAACGGTACAGATTGTAGCGGCGCATGAGCCCAACCAGCGTGTTGCCGTAATTCGGGTCGGTAGCGTAGACCCCGGTGAGGGCCTGGGCGAAGCTGTTGGGCGCTTGCCGGTTGGCCATCGCTGCGCCGTAGTAGCCGCTTGTCGCGAGGAGGTTGGCGTGGTCGGCGATGCTCTCGGCCACGTTGCTGTACACCCGGAACTGAGCCGTGATCGTCACCCACTGTCCATTCTCGAACTCCTGCGTGGGCAGCGAAACCGAGCCCGCCGGGCCGGTTCCCTTGATGCCGAACAGGTTGTTGTCCTGGGCGGCCAGGCTGCTCTGGCCCCAGGCCGATTCATCGATCGCCTGAGCGATGGTGACGGCGGCCGGGACGCCGTAGGTGTGCTGGGCCGCGATCGCGCCCTGTGCGAGCTCGTTGATGAACGCCAGCTGGGCGGCGGTGCCGGTCGCGGACGCCGAGGTGGCAGCCGGCTGGCTCCGCTGGTATCGGGACGACGCCGGCTTCGCGGAGCTGGCGGCGACCATAACGCCGGGCATCCCGGGGATGACCGGCCCCGACGTCATCGTCTGGCCGGCTCCGCGCTTGCCCGCCGCGACCGTCGTCCCGGCCGGCGCTGCGCGGCTGGACCCGGCGGCCGGCCGCCCTCCGGCCGAGGCTGCCGCGTGCTCCTGGCCGGCGGCGGAGCCTCCAGCCGCGGCTTCGGGGAGGCCCGGAATCGCCGGGCCGTCGGCGGTCAGCGTGGCGCTCACGGCCGGAGCCGTGCCCCCGGCCGAGGGCGCCGCCGCCGTGGTGCCGGGGATGTTGGCCAGCGCCGCGGCTGGCTGCGCGGTCGTCCGCTGACCCGATCCCGCACCCGGAGCGGTCCGGGCCTGGGCGGCGGCCGCCGCGCCCGGGGTGCCCGCCGCGGGCGTGCTGGGCCGCGCGGATGACGCGCCCTGCCCGGCTGAGCCCGCGGCGGCCGGAAGGCTGCCGTTGCTGACAAAGCCGGTAATTCCGTTGTCCGCCAGTGAGCCGCTGTACTGATGGGCGTTGACGGAAAAATTGGGCAGCGAGTCGCCGCCAATGGTGGACAAGACGCCATCGGAGTACTTTGTGACCACCTCCACGTGGCCGTCAAACAGAACCCAGTCGCCAGGCAGCGGCTGATAGCCGTCGCCCAGCGGATGCCAGCGCTGATGTGCCTCCGCGTCCTGCAGGACGGAAGTGATGCCCGGCGAGTCGGCGCTGGATTCCACCCGGACGTCGGCCCAGTCGTGCAGCGGCCAGGGGTAGCTTGATCCGCCCGTCACCCAGCTCTGCCTGCCGACGATCTGGGCCCCCAGCTCAAGGGTCATGCTGGCGAAGGCGGCGCAGGACTCGCCGTGGTCAGTGCCGTCTGTGCTGTCCTGCTGCCAGATCAGCGCTTCCATCTCGGCGGGTGTCTTGGTCTGGGCCAGCCGCAGGTAGTACGTGGCGACGCTGACGATGGCCGAGCGCACCGCCGAGTCGTCCGCCTGCGCCGCCTGGGCCGGCCGGGCCGCCTGGTCGAGCGCGGTCAGCGTGACGGGCATGCTAGCCGGCGAGGCGACCTGATCCGCGGTACCGGGGACGAAGGCGAAGCCTGTAATCGCCCCGCCGGCGCCGAGGCTGACGAGCGCCGTCGCCTGCTGCCACCACGGCTTACGAGGGGAATTCACAGAGTCACCTCCTTCCACGATTCAGCTGGCCGGGCTGAGCCTCCGGAGCCGTGCCGAGCGGCCGCGGACGGAGTCTCAGGAGATCGGCAGTCTCAAAGATTGGTCTGCGAGAGGTTCTTGAGGATGGCCTGCACCTGTGGGTTACCTGGATTTCCCGCGTTCCCGAACAGGATCGCTGCGTCCTGGGCGTCCTGGGCCGTCGCACCGACCGCCCACTTCTGGTAGACGTCGGCGACCAGAGCGGCCTGCTCGGCAGCCGTCGTCACCGGGGCGCGGCACACGCTGGGGAATCCCGGCTCTGACGTCACGGCCGCCGAACCGGTGTAGCGCATGCAGTTCGCCGGATTGCTCTCCAGGCCCGGCTGGACGGACGGATCGCCATTGGCGCCGATGGTGGACGCGCCACCGATGATGTTGTTGATCGCCCGGGCTGCGACCGCCAGACTGTCGATGGGGTTCATGGCGTTGTAGGGGTGGTGCAGGTTCAGCGACCAGGCGACCTCCGCGCCCTGGGCCGGTGCGATCGGCTCGAGCCCCTTCCGGCCGCTTTTCGCGTCGCTGAACTGCGGATTGCCGGAACTGGCCAGCAGCGCGAAGACCCACAGGATCTGCTGCGTGCCCTTGGCGCACGCGAAGTTGATCTGGCCTGGCTCGGACGTGACATCTGGGTTCTGGCAGGCGGTGCTGATCTCGGCCTGCATGGTGGGGACGCTGGCCGGCCACGACGCGCCCCCGGTGAGCAGCACCGTCACCAGTCCGACGGTCAGGGCCAGTAGCGCCGCGATAAGCGCGGCTATGACCTTACGGCGGCGGAAGAAGCCCGGCCGGTAGGCGCTGCCCCGGCCGCGGTTGATGAGCACCGATGTGCGGTCCCCATGGGCGGGTGGCACGGCACCGGCAGCCCGGCCGAGGAACGCGCCGGCCCCACCCGCACTCCGGGCTTGTCCGCCGGCGACCCGGGAGTAGCCCGGGACGGCGCGCTCGGGCACCGCGTAGAAGCCGGAGGTGCGGCCTGGTTCGGGAAGGCGGTCCAGATCGCCCAGCACGCCCGCGGGTGCTTCGTCGAATAGCGGCCGCACCGCGTCCCGGGCCAGCACGGACTCGGCCAGCCTGCGTTCGATGTGCTTCAAGGTCTTCATAGCAATCGCCTCGGGGGTGCGAGAGCCGGTACGCCGGGATGATGGCGGGTGCGGCCGGCGTCGGGGGAGCGGAGTCGGGTGGCTGAGGGCAGGAGTATCCGGGCGAGATCGACAAATCGGCTCAGACCGGGCCGAGACGGCACGTGCCGGGCGGAGTACGCTGGTTCGAACCTGATCGCGAACACCTCCTCTGACCTCGGAATATCCTTGAACTTGGCTCCCTCATGCACGATATTAGAACACGTGTGCGAACAGGCGTCAATCGGAATGTCATAGCCCCATGATATACGAACACAGATTCGATTACCATCTGTTCCAAGGCGCCCTGGCGCCTGTTTCACGGGGACCGGCTATCCGCAGCGGCGGGAGGTCGATGAGGCGCCCGGCGCTAGCTCTTGTCCATCCGCGGAAACGTGACCTCGTTGAGGATCAGCCGGATCGCCGCGGCCACCGGGATCGCGACCAGGGCGCCCACGATGCCCAGCAGCACGCCGCCGACCAGCACCGCCACCAGGCTGACCACGGCGGGCACCTCGACCGTCCGGCCCATGATGCGGGGCACGACCAGGTAATCCTCGGCCAGCCGGTACGCAATGTAGAAGGCGAGCGTGGCGATGGCGGCCGGCAGTGACACGGTCAGGGCGAC
>JBEKCN010000500.1:0-4266 GCA_050014855.1 Streptosporangiaceae bacterium
CGCCAGGCTGCTCTGACAGTACGGCACCCCTCGCAGCCGGCAGAACGCCTCGATCAGGGCCTGCGAGCGGCGCAGGTTGGGCCGCGGCATGGAGGGGAACAGGTGGTGCTCGATCTGGTAGTTCAGGCCGCCGAGCGCGAAGTCCGTCAGCCGGCCGCCGCGCACATTGCGGGAAGTCAGCGCCTGCCGACGCAGGAAATCGCTGCGATCGGCGGCGTCCAGGATCGGCATGCCCTTGTGGTTGGGGGCGAAGGAGCTCCCCAGGTACAGGCCGAACAGGCCCTGCTGCACGATGATGAACACCACGGCCTTGACGAGCCCCCTGCCCTCAGCCAGCAGGGCATACGTCTTGCCCGCACGCGACCCGGGCGAGGATCGCCTTCAGCATGAACCGCTGATCCTGGACCCGCTGCAGGTCACCGCGGGTGAATGTCCGGGTGCGCGAAGCCGAGCGCCTGGGTACCGTTGAGCGTCTGGCAGTCGCCCTTCAGGCGCAGCAGGCCGCCGGACCTCGCCGAGCACCGGATCCGCGGGAAACAGGTCCTCGGCGGTTTCACGCACAAGTACCAGGTCGCCGCCTGACAGACCCGCCCGCCCCGATAGGAGAAGAAAGAAGGATACCGCGGCGGTCGTGTATTCGAGCCCGACAGGATCTCGGCGGCCAGCGCGGCCAGGTCGCGCAGGTCCATGCCGGCCGTCGCGGCGGTGACGAGGATCGCATCGGCGGCGACCCGGCAGTTCCCGGGGAGCTGGCCGGTCCAGCCGCAGATGGCGCGGGCGTAGGACTCGGATAGGTCCGCGGCGGCCAGCGCTACGGCGACCCGGGGGTGAGCGCCGGTCAGTTGGACCTGCGGCACTTGGCGCACCTGGCCGGAGTAGCGTGAACCAGGGCCGCCATGATGGACAGGGTGCAAGATTCAAACTTTCAAAAAAGGAGAACCGTCATGTCCGAAAACGAAACAGAAAATGACACACCCGTCAGCGACACGCTCCTGGTGATGACCGCCACGTCGCTAGATAACAGCGACTTGAGCCCTCGCGAGCTCATGATCGCCCGGATCGCTGCCCTAGTCGCGGTAGACGCATCCGCCGCTTCCTACCTGCTCAACGCCATACCGGCGGCAGACTCAGGCATCACGGTCGATGATGTCGAAGATATTCTCGTCGCGGTGGCGCCCGTCGTGGGTACAGCCCGCATCGTCTCAGCGACGGCGAACATCGCCGAGGGACTAGGGTTCGTGATCGCCCTAGCCGAAGCTGAACTCGAGGAGGAGGAACTCGAGGCCGAGGCGGAGAACTAAGGGGACCCCATTTACCGGCGGCGGCAGGCACTGGTCGGGCCTAGGGCGGCACGACCTACGCCTGGAGTTCTGCGCCGATCATCTCCCTCGCGGTGGCGGCGGTGGCGCTGGCCGCCAATTCTTCTACACAGAACCGGCTGATATGTCCGTGACCGCACGGCATTCGCGCCCAACGGCCTTGACGCCCTGTTCGGCGTTCCGCGCGGAGCGCAGACTGTTATCTGAAAATCCTGATCCTCAGCCAACGCCTTGAGTTCATGTTTTCGAATAGCCGTCAGGGTTTGCCCGGCTGGCCGCGCCAGGCGACGCTCTGCCAGGCTGGCGGTGGGGCAAGCCGATGTGACCCAGATCACGATGCAATTGGGCTACCAGCGCTGCCAGCGGCTGATCCATTCGGGGATGCTGCCCGGCCACGACAGCCAGCCGGTGCAGCTGACCGTGCACGTGGACCTGGCCGGACTACGCGGCCTGCCGGGCGCCTCCCGCCTGGAGCAGGGCTTCAGCACCGCCCGCGCCGCCGCCGCCGGCCTGCCCGGATCGGTGTACCTGACCGGCCCGGAGGCCGGCGCCGCCGCCTGTGACGCCGCCCTGGTCCCGGTCGTGACCGGGCACATCGACTGGGCCGTCCTGGACCACCTCACCAGCCTGGTCCTGCAGCACGCCAGCCACCATGACAGCCAGGACCCGGCCCCGGCCCCCGGCCAGGACGCAGACCCGGGCCAGGACGCAGACCCGGGCCAGGACGCAGACCCGGGCCAGGACACGGACCCGGGCCAGGACACGGACCCGGGCCAGGGCCAGGGCCAGGACACAGACCCGGGCCAGGGCAAAGGCCCGGGCCAGGGCAGAGGCCCGGGCCGGGGCGGGGCGGCAGAAGCGGCCCCGGACCGCCCGGACGGCCCGGACGAGCGGACCAGCCCGTCCGGGACCGGCTGCCCCTGCCCCGTCCCGCACCGCACCGGCCCCGTCCCGCTCAGCCCCGCCACCCGCCAGCGGCTCCAGCAGACGCTGCTGCACTGGAGCATCGACCTATTGTCCGGGCCCGCCGGGTTCCCCGCCTACCTGCGCACCCACCTGCTGCCCGCCCGGTTCACCAGCTTGCCCCAGCCGCTAGACCTCGGCCGCACCACCCGGACCGTGCCCCCCCACCTGCGCAAAGCCGTCATCCAGCGGGACAGGAAATGCCGCTTCCCCGGCTGCCAGCAGCCCCCCTCGGTCTGCCAGATCCACCACCTGATCCCCTGGGCCCAGGGCGGCCCCACCACCCTCGGCAACCTGGCAATGTTTTGCAGATTCCACCACATCATCGTCATCCACCGCTGGGGCTGGAAAATCACCTGCCACCCCGACGGCACCACCACCGCCACCAGCCCCGACGGACGCACCCTCCACTCCCACGGGCCACCCATTGCCGCGGCGTGAACCCACGCCTAAGGCGGTCGGTCAGGGGTGGCCAGCTGGCGCTCAGCAGCCAGTTTGATCGGAGTAGATCTCCCAGCGTGTCTTGGTTGCCGCCCGGGCGTACGACAGGGGCAGCCAGGGCCGCGATCAGGGGCAGGGCTGATCGTCGCCACCACACCCGTTCCTGCACGGTCACCCCCTTCGGCGCCCCGGGCAGAGCATTCCTTTCAACGGTTCCTGCGCCCCCACCGGTTCCGCGCGTCTCAGTAGTGCGCGGTGATCCGCCGGGCCGGACCGTCCACGGTGATCGTCCCGCCGTACGGCAGGACCCACTGCGGGTCTGTGTGCCCGAAGTCGAGGTTGAACACAACCATGGCCCCCGGGTTGTACCGGCCGAGAGCGCGCAGTATCGCCGCCCGCTGCTCCTCGCGGTAGCGGGCGCGCTCCTCCGGCAATGCGGGATGGCCAATGCCGCCGGCCTTGGCCAGCGCGACCAGGATGGCCGGGAACTGGGCCAGCAGCCCCGCTCACCGAAGTTCCGCAGCATCCGGAAGGTCTCCTCGGCCGGGGGCATCTCCTCCGACGTCTCCAGCAGCAGAACCCAGCCCGCGTAGTCCTCTGCTGGGCGTATCCACCGGCCGGCGGCCAGGTTCCAGTGCAGGATCTCCAGGCTGCCACCCCTGGCGGGCCCGGTCACCATCCGGCCGGGCTGATGCCAGATCCAGCCCGGGGCCGGCTGGGTGGAGGGCTCCTGCCCGAGGGCTTTCGGGTCGTTCCAGTCCAGCTCGTCTTCGTTGTAAACCTCGACCGGGCGCAGGTCCAGGTCCCCGCCGTCCATGAGAGCCGCACGCAGCGACCCGGACGAGGCGGGGTGCAGGCGGCCGCCCCGGCCGAGGTGCACCATCGTCGATCCGCCGTGGTAGCTGGGCACGCCGAGGTTCCACAGCCAGTTCAGCAGGTTGGTGTTGTCGCCGTACCCGGCGAACGGCTTGGGGCCGGCGACCACCACCCCCATCGAGATGGGGCAGTACGGTGATCTGGTCGTCGCCGCCGATCGTGGCCAGCACCGCCCCGATGCCGGGATCGGCGAACGCGGCCATCAGATCCGCCGCACGGTCCTGCGGGGACGCGTCCAACCGCCGGGTCGTCGGGTACTCCACCGGCTCCAGCCCGAACTCCTCCCGCAGCCGGCGCATGGCCAGGGCATGCACGGCCGGGAAACGGGCAGGCGCAGCGGTGGACGGGGACACCACAGCTACCCGGTCACCCGGTCTCACCTTGGCCAGAGTCGTGAACACCGGACGCATGGCTCTCATACAACGGGCCCGGTCAAGTGATTTAACGTGGGCCGCGACGGAACGGAGGCGACCATGAACGACCCGTACGATCTGCAGCGTTTCGTTGCGGCCCAGGACGCGGGCGGCACCTGCGAGCGGGCCATGGCCGAGCTCCGGCGGGGCCGGAAGCAGAGCCACTGGATGTGGTTCATCTTCCCGCAGGTCGCAGGCCTCGGGCAGAGCCCGACGTCGAAACGGTTCTCGATCTCTTCGCTGGACGAGGCTCG
>JBEKCN010000501.1:0-4252 GCA_050014855.1 Streptosporangiaceae bacterium
CAGCCTGGACATCCTGCCGCCCGATGAGGCGGCCGGCTTAAGCCGGCCGCCTCATCGGGCGGCAGGATGTCCAGGCTGATCGTCCTCGCGTCGTCCAGCGCGGACAGGTGGCGCCTGCTCGTGACCAGCACCAGGCTGCCACGAGCGCCGGGCAGCAGCGGGAGCACCTGGTCGCTGCCGGCCGCATCATCGAGCACCAGCAGTAGCCGCCTGTCTGCCAGCCCGCCCCGCCACAGCGCCATCCGTGCCTCCACCCCGGGCGGGATCTGTGCGGCCGGGACCCCCGCCGTCAGCAGCAGGCTGGCCAGCGCGTCGCCTGGGTCGACCGGCCGCTTCCCGGGCGTGTGCCCGTGCAGCGGCAGGAAGATCTGGCCGTCGGGGAAGTTCCCGGCCAGCCGGTGCGCGGCGTGCACCGCGAAGGTCGTCTTGCCGACCCCGGCCATGCCGCCGATCGCGTGGATGCCCACTACCCCGCCATCAGCCGCCATGCTGGCCATCGTCCCCATCAGCTGGGCCAGCTCAGCCTGCCGGCCGGTGAAGGCGGCGATATCCCGCGGCAGCGTCCGGGTCGCCGCGGCGTGGAAAGCGCCCGGCGCCTGGCCCTGCCTGGCCGCCAGCACCTCTGTAGCCGGCCGTCGTCCGCGGGCCGCGGCCACGAACAGCGCGCGCACCGGCTCGGCCAGGCCCAGCGCATCGGCCAGCAGCCCGGCCGTGTCCCTATGGGCGGTGCGGTGGATGCCCCGTTCCAGGTCACTGACCGACCGCGGAGACAGGCTCGCCGCGTCCGCCAGCTCCTCCTGCGTGAGCCCAGCTTCGGCCCGCAGCCGCCGCAGTAACCCCGCGAACCCCAGACCAGGCTGCTCCGCCACCGTCCTCCACCCCTCGGAATCTCCGCCCGCAGTCGCCAGGCCGGCACGGACAAGACCCATCCCAACCCTACGCAGACCCGACCACCCCAGCCAGCACCGGCCAGCTCAACCGCCGGGGAAACTGCGCCTCTCTGGCACCCAGCCGCCCAGAGCCGAGCTGGCGCAGCCACTCCCGCACCGTCCAATCCGCGCCTGGCATCGGCCGCACCGGGATGTCCCGGCAGCACCGGTCGAATCATGTGGGCTCTCATGTGGGCCATCAGGTGTGGTGAACCCGCTGACCGCGAGCGACGCTGAAGCCGACCACGGATGAACTCATCCTCTCCCGGCACCATCCAGACAACCTGCGACGTCGGCGGGCCTGGCACCGAGCCAGGCCCCCGCGAGTACCGGGAAACCATGCGCACCAGTTCCGCGAGGGGCCGTTAGCTCCGGCAGCTATGGGGGGCCCATGACTTGGCTTGAGCCGCCGCCCGGCGCTGATCACAGCTCCGAAGTCTTGGTGCTCGGCGGGTTCCAACTGTGGCGGAGCGGGAGCGAGCAGGTCGGTATTCCAAGAGCGTCACAGCGCCTGCTTGCGTTGCTGGCAATTCGTGGTGGGGTGACCAGCCGGGCTGCGGTCGCCGGGACGCTCTGGCCGGACACCACCGAGATCAAGGCTTGCTCCAACCTGCGCTCAGCCCTGGCACGCCTGAACTGCCCATGTCGGAAGATGCTGCAAGTGAGCAAGCTGGAACTCGGCCTTGCCAAGGACGTTACGGTCGACATCTGCTACGCACAGAGGCTGGCACGGCGGCTGCTGGACCCCGCAGTGACACCAGCGCAATCCGACCTCAGCCCGGCCGCGATCGTGATCCTGTCCAGCGACCTGCTGCCCGGCTGGTACGACGATTGGGTGCTGGTCGAGGCCGAGGACTGGCGGCAGCTACGATTGCATGCCCTGGAGACGCTGGCCGACCGACTCACCGCCGTCGGCCGCTGGGGTCAAGCCGCGGACGCCGCCACGGCCGCGGTGCGGGCGGAGCCGCTCAGGGAAAGCGCCCATGCTGTTCTCATCCAGGTCCACTTGGCCGAGGGCAACCAGTCGGAGGCGGTGCGCCAGTTCACACGCTACCGGGCGCTGCTGCACGCCGAGCTTGGCCTTGAGCCCACGCTGCGGCTGCGTCGCCTTATCCAGGGTCTTCAGCGCCAGAGCCAGTAACGCTGTGGTCATGGCCGGGCCATCACAATCAGCTCGTGACGAAACCCCGCATTGGACTATTCCTCATCCGGGCTTGGATCGAGCCCGGGTCATCGTCACCGCTCCGAGCGCAAATTCGCCAGACCACTGATGTCTCCCAGGGGTTTGAACAGCGCCTGACCGTCGCCGAAAAGGAGGCGGTTGTCGCGGCGGTCCAGGCTTGGTTGTCGGAGATGCTGGCCGATTCACTCACCTGTGAGGACGATCCCGACGGCCTGTCCGACACGTAGCGGTCGCGCTGGCGTCACGCTCGCGTCACGGCACAAGGTGACGATGGACTTAGCGGGCACATAGCCCGAGCATGAGCGAAAAAGCGGAAAGGACCGGGTTTCGTGGCTAATCGAAGCCGGGAACAGAGGCTTCTTGACGATCACCCGGAGTTGCGTCAGCGCGTCTCACAGGTGGACGATTTCATCCGCTGGCGCGCCACATTCTCGGAGCCTTCTATCGAGGGGAAATTGTCTCAGACAGCGCCCGCTCCACGTGGAGCACTAGCGGCGTCTCACCTCTTCAAGGAATGGGGGAGGGATTGAACATTGGATCCTAGGAGCTGGACCGAACGAAGTGCTGGGGAAACCCGGAGTCGGGAGGAATGGCTGAGAGGCCGGACAGCTGAGAGGCTGAATGGACCAAAGGGTCCGGACCCTAGCGACACGGCTTCAGCGGTCCGGGCACAATCAGAATGTTAAGACACAGCGAGAACTGGGAGGCGTGCGATGGCTGCACCTGTCGGACAGAACAACTGGCGTTATTGCCGCAAGTGTTTCGGCCTATTTTTCAACGGCGAGGGGACTCCGGGCGTTTGCCCTGCGGGTGACGGACACGACGCATCAGCGAGCGGGGATTACATCCTGATCACCGATCCGACCCTGACGGAATGAGTGGGCCTTCGGTCACGAGCGGTCACGTAGATCTCGGCCGCGAGTTGACCCTGCTCGGCGTTTAACCCCAATGCCATAGTTCAGCGTGATCGTAGGCTCGGAGCTGCGGTCGCGATGGTCGGGCATCCCCGGCCCGGCGGTCGCTTCAGGAGCAATAGGCTTCAGGAGCAATAGACCGCCGGGCTGGTGGGCGTGTCCCGGTTTGATCACCGGCCTGAGCGGTGTCCGTTCGGTCACTCGCTAGCGCGAGGCAGGCCGCAGAAGGCCGGGTGGAAGCCCTGTATCTGCGGGATACGAGGTTGTACGAGCCGCCGCACGACATCACGGAGAGCGGGACAAAGTGGGGGAGGCTACGCGGCGAGCGTCACAGGGTCCAGTGTCCGGCTGAGGCGGGGGCGTTAGTAAGAACCGTGCGGCCAGGGGCCAAATAGTTGATCTTGCAGGGTTTGCGTGCTTGGGGTCGGCCCGTACGATTGCGCCAGTCTCTTGGGGCGGTCCGCCCGCTGTTTCGCGTTGCACGATCCCGCTACGGCACCGGAGCAAACCGTCTGAGCAGGCGCCGGACGTGATTTTGAGCAACAGTCCCCGGGTTCGTGAGTTTGCCGATGGCTGCCTGCCGACCCGGTGTAGCGCTTCACACACGACAGATCAGCCACCCCGAGCTGCGCTGCGACATAGCCCAGCACCGCTGGCGGCACATCCAGCGGATCAGCCAGGAACGCCCCCACATGACGGGGTCCCAGTAGCAATCGCGGAAACCCAACGAACCCACCGCTGACCTGCGGTGATGTGGTGTTATTCGGGCTTGGTCAGCGAGTCCTGCGTCGTGCTGCGGGGTCTGCGTCGGCGGTGACCTGGGCGGAGGTCTGCCCGCCAGACACAGCGGCGACGTGGCGGGCCATCGCGCCGCCCGCGGCCGATAACCACAGACTCGGCGAACGCAGGGCACCGGGCCAGGAGGCTCCCCTGCCAAGAGCCAGGAGGCTCCCCTGCCAAGAGAGAGCCGCGCCGTTGACGCTCTCGGTGGGGGAGCTGGCGATCTCGTCCGGCTAGTCGTCATTGTCGCCCGTCTAATAGCCGCGGTCGCGGTCCACGACGTTGAGCAGCGGCCGATCGTCGAGGAACCGGCGCAGGTTCTCGGCGAAGAGGCGCCTGATCGGCTCGGCTAGGCCCGCGTCCCCGCGGGCCGCGATGTGCGGGGTCAGGAGGATCTGCGGAAGGTCGACGAGCTCCGCCCGGGGCGGGCGGCCGGCGAGTTCGCC
>JBEKCN010000502.1:0-4252 GCA_050014855.1 Streptosporangiaceae bacterium
GACTCTGACAAGTACCGCCGGGGTGTCATCGGCGTCGTATCCGGCAGCGAGCTCTTCACCGGCGCGGCCGTGCTGTCTGTCGGCGGCGCCATCCGCGGGGGCGCGGGTATGGTCCGGTTCGTCTCCGCCCGGCCGGCCGTGGAGGTCGTGCGGCAATGGTGGCCGGAGACCGTGATCACCGTTCTCCCGGCGGAGCCCCCTGGTGGCAACCGGTTCGCCGAGACGACGGCGGAGGATTTCCTCGCCTCGGTGGGGCGCGTGCAGGCCTGGGTGGCCGGCCCGGGCATGGGCACAGGCGATGATTCCGCCGAGCTGCTGCGGGCGGTACTGGGCACGGATCTGCCGGTCCTCGTCGATGCGGACGGCCTGACCGTGCTCGCTGAGCACCGGGACCTGCTGCCGCGCCAGGCGCCGACGCTGATCACACCGCACGCCGGTGAGCTATCCCGGCTCACCGGTGCCGACCGCGCGGACATCGAGGCGCAGCGCCTTAGCCACGCCCGGGACGCGGCCCGCCAGCTCGGGGTGACGGTCCTGCTCAAGGGCTCCACGACGGTCATCTGCTCACCGCCCGACGGTCCGGGCCAGCCGGATCTGGTCAACTCCACCGGGACACCCTGGCTGGCCACTGCCGGTTCCGGTGACGTCCTGTCCGGCCTGGCCGGGTCGCTGCTCGCACAGGGCCTGGCGCCGGCCGCGGCCGCACAGGCGGCCGCCTTCCTGCACGGGGTGGCGGCCCGCCGCGCGGCCGCAGGTGACCTGTCAGGTACGGCGCCCGGTGCTGAGACGGCCCTCGACGAGGCCGTGGGAGACGGGCCGTCGGTCGAGGGTGCACCCATCGGCGCTGCCGACGTCGTCCGGGCGCTGCCGGGAGCCATCCGCGCGATCAGGGCGTGAGCACCGGCCGGGGACCGCGCGGAATCGGACGGTCTGGTGCCGCGAGCTGGCAAACTTGATGGTCATGGACGGGACCGCGGACACTTACCACGCAGAGGCGCCGGTCGACCTGGCCGCGATCACCCGCAACGTGGCGACCCTGCGGCGGCGGATGAGCGGCAGCCTGGTCATGGCCGTCGTCAAGGCCGATGGGTACGGGCACGGCATCGCCCAGGCCGGAGCGGCTGCCGTGGCGGGCGGGACGGACTGGCTGGGCGTCGTGCACGTTGCGGAGGCCCTGCGGCTGCGCCAGGCCGGGCTCACGGTACCGGTCCTGTGCCTGATGGCGCTGGGCGAGGACGCACACGCCGACGCCATCAGGGCGGGCGTTGACCTGACCGCGGGCACGGTCGCCCTGGTCCGGCAGATCGCGCGCGCCGCCGAGCGGGCCGGGCGCCCGGCCCGGCTCCACCTCAAGGCGGACACCGGCCTCAGCCGGGGCGGTGCGACGAAGGCCGAATGGCCCGCCGTGGTGGATGCGGCGCTGGCCGCCCAGGCGGACGGTCAGCTGCGGGTCACCGGCCTGTGGTCGCATTTCGCGTGCGCCGACGAGCCTGGGCATCCGTCGATCGCCGCGCAGCTCGCCCGGTTCGGAGAGGCGGCCGACTACGCAGAGAAGGCCGGACTGGCCCCTGAGGTCCGGCACATCGCCAACACGGCGGGCGCGCTGACCGTGCCGGAGTCCCGGCTAGATCTGGTGCGCCTGGGCGGCGCCATCTACGGCCTGTCCACGCTCCCCGGCGGTGCCCCCGGCTGGCTGCGGCCGGCTATGACGCTGAAGGCGCGGCTGGCGCAGGTGAAACGGGTGCCGGCCGGCACCGGGGTGTCGTACGGCCACCGGTACGTCACCACGGCCGAGACCACCCTGGGCCTGGTCCCGCTCGGTTACGCCGACGGCGTGCCGCGGGCCGCGGCGGGACGTGCCCTGGTACAGGCACGTGGCCGCCGGTGGCCGATCGCCGGGACGGTCTGCATGGACCAGTTCGTCGTCGACTTCGGGGACGAGCCGGTGGCGGCCGGTGAAGAAGTCGTGCTCTTCGGCCCCGGCGACGGCGGCGAGGCCACGGCCCAGGAGTGGGGCGAGGCCCTCGGCACCATTTCCTATGAGATGGTCACCGGGATCGGGGCGCGGGTCCCGCGGACCTACGCCGCCCCTGGCGCCAGCGGGCCTGCCGGGCCCGCCGGGCCTGCCGGGCCCGCCGGTGCGGACAAGCCAGAGGACACCGGAGATGCGTGAGCAGGTCGACGTGCCGACGGCCGACGAGATGCGCGGCCTGGGCCGCCGCCTGGCCGCCGATCTGCGGGCCGGGGACCTGCTGGTTCTCAGCGGGCCGCTCGGCGCGGGCAAGACCACCCTGGTCCAGGGCATCGGGGAAGGCCTGGGGGTCCGGGGCCCGGTAACGTCGCCGACGTTCGTGATCGCGCGCGTGCACCCGTCAGTTCGGGGTGGCCCGGCTCTGGTGCACGCCGACGCGTACCGCCTGGGCGGGGTGGCCGAGATCGACGATCTCGACCTCGACTCGGACGCGGCCAGTTCGGTGACCGCGGTGGAGTGGGGTGAAGGCCTGGCCGAGGGATTGTCCGAGGACCGTCTGGAGGTTTCGATCGAGCTCTCCGGCGACCGCCGGACGGTCCGGATCAGCGGGGTCGGCTCCCGCTGGGCCGACGTCGCGCTCGCCTCCGCCTGAGCCGCCCCCAGCCCGGCCGAACGCCCGCGCGCCCTATGGGCGGTGCCATACCATTTACCCGGTCTGATCGTCCTTCACCGGAGGCGCGCCGTGACAGAGCAGGGGTCACTTCCGCCGCGTACACCCGCCGGTTCCGCTCCGGAGCCAGCGGACGACGCGCTCTTTGCGGACTGGCCCCCACCCTCCCGCCGCCGGGGCCAGCGGCGCAGCCGGGGGCGCGGCAAACGGCGCGGCCCGCTTTTCTGGGCGGTGCCGGCCGCGGTCGTCATCGTTATCGTCGTGGTGGTCGTGGTCCTGATCGTCCCGGGCCGCTCAACCCCGGCCCCGGTCACACCTGGCTCGCTCATCACCACCTTCCTGCCCGGCGAGATTCAGAAGGTGCCGGACGCCTGCCCGTCGGTGCCGGCCGCCACGGTGGACAGCTACCTTTCCGGTCGGCCCAAGTCCGCCGCCCCGCCGCCCCTTGACGGCCCGCTCGGCAGCCAGTGCGACTGGACCCTCGACGTCCGCCCCGTCTACCGGCTGCTGCAGCTCGATATCCAGGCTTACACGCCCAACGGGCTGGCCAGCGGGGACGGTAGTGCGACGTTCGCCGCCATCGACGCCTACGCCGAAGCCATGCAGCAGAAGCAGGATCCGGCCCCGGCGACCGGCGCCCCGCGCGGCCAGGTCACGGTGGTGCCCAAGCTAGGCGCGGCCGCGTTCACCGCCACTCAGGTGTATGTGGTGGGCGGGGCCATCACCGACGTGGCCACGACCATCATCCGCTACCGGAACGTCCTGATCACCGTGGTCCTGAACGGGCTGGACCGGTCCAACAACGGCGGCTACGGCCCGGTCTCGATGCCCCAGCTCTCCGCCGCCTCCCTAGCCATAGCCCGAGCCGCCTACACAAAACTGACCTGACTGGCCCAGCGACCCGGGCGGACGCCGTCCGGGGGGCGACCCCCCTGGACCCCCCGCAGCCCGCGGTGGTGCGGACCGTAGTACCGGCCACTCGCCCGGGCCTGCGGCCCGGGACTCGCTGGGCCGGTTAGGACATGCCGCCGTAACCCGTGCCAGGTGACCGTTAGATCTCGCCGGTGCTATCGGCGAGCACCGCAGCGGGTCACGGCGAGGCGCTCGTTACCGGCCCAGCGAGCCGGGCCTTGTGCCCGGCGAGTGGCCGGTGTGTCGGCGATGTACCACCGCGCGGGCGCGGAGCGCAGCGGGGGGATCCGGGGGGTCGCCCCCCGGGCCAACACTGGCCGCGAGCTGTCCGCAGGCACCGTCGATTTCCCGGCCCCGGGTGTCCCGGACGGTGACCGGTACGCCGTGGCCGGTCAACCGGGCCGCGAACTCCTCCTGCGTACCCGCCCGTGAGGCGGTCCAGCGTGATCCGGGCGTGGGGTTGAGCGGGATGAGGTTGACGTGCGCCAACCGCCCGGCCAGCAGCTCGCCGAGCAGGTCCGCGCGCCACGCCTGGTCGTTCACGTCGCGGATGAGGGCGTATTCGATCGAGACGCGGCGGCGGGTGACGTCGGCGTACCGCCACGCGGCGTCCAGCACCTCGGCCACCTTCCAGCGCCGGTTCACCGGCACCAGCTCGTCCCGGGCCTCGTCGTCGGGGGCGTGCAGCGACACGGCCA
>JBEKCN010000503.1:0-4250 GCA_050014855.1 Streptosporangiaceae bacterium
CGGAGGACGTTGGGCTGGGGGTCGGAGCGGGGGCGGGAGCGCTCTTCGGTGCGTTGTTAACGGTCGAGCTCGTGCCGTCGGAGGAACCCGCGCTTCCGCCGGAGGTCCCGGAGGTAGAGCCCATGCTCGACGAGCTGGAGTCCCGGGAGGCTTCGTAGCTGTAACCGGAGCCGTTCCCGGAACCCGACGAGCCGGAACCCGATGAACCCGACATGGAACCCGAGCCGGATGACGTGGACGTGGTCAGGTACTGGCCGGAAATAATGTGCCACACGCCGCCGACGCCGTTGCCCGAGGTATCCCCGGACGCCATGTCACCGGAGTACGTATAGAGCGGGTATCCGTTGTACGTGGCCTGCACGACGCCGGTTGCGTCCTTCACCGAGCCAAGCTTGCCTGCGAACTTGACCCCCATGGCCGCCGCCGGCGTGCCCGTGACCATCGGCCACGCGGAAAGGCACGAACCGGTGCACGTCGACGGGCCGCCCTTCATGTCCTTCGAGTACCAGTAGATCGTCTGGCCCTTCGCGCTGGCGAGGACGTTGCCGATCTTGGTGTCCTTGATCGTCAGCGTCGCCGTCTTGCTCATCCCGCCGGACGAGCTGGACGTGCCCATGCCGGTCGTCGACGAACCGGACGAGCTGGCTGACCCGCTCGCCATGGGGGTGGCCGAGCTGTTGCCGTAAGCGGAGCCAGGCGTGGTCGAAGAGGAACCACACGCCGCTACCAGCAGGACAAGCGGTCCGAGAGCAATCGCTGCCCATCCGCGCTTGCGCATAAATATTTCTCCATTCACGTTGGCCGTCGCTCCTACACAAGCGGTTCACGTGATGCGGATATGCGCGGTTCACAGATCCTTAAGGACTTTTCGTTTTGTCACGGATCCTTAAGGAGCTGGTTTTATTCCGCAATCCGCTGGCAAAGCCAGGCCAGGGACAGCGGGTACCGGTAATCGACGCCCATGTGGCTGCCGTCGAACAGCTCGAAGTGGATCACGTCGTCCGGCACGCCGATCTCAAGCAGGGTCGCATGGAACGCCTCGGCGCCGAGGTCAAGGAACCACTCGTCCCGGGTACCCGCGTCGATCCAGACCGCGCGCAGCGACTGGAGCACGTCAGCGTACTGGGGGGCCATCCGGACCGGGTCCCAGTCGAGCCAGCGCTGCCATATGTCGGGACGGATCTGGGCGGTCGCGGGGTCGAATGGCAGCTCCACCGAGCCGTCCTTGCGGGCGGAAAAGCACGCCGACACCCCGAGCAGCATCAGCAGATCATGGTCTTCGGGCTTGGTAAACGGGGTCCGGGACAGGAAGTCGTCCCACCAGCGCCAGATGTCACCGTCGTAGCTGCGCAGGTGGCGGGCTGACTTAGCGAACTCCGGGATGTAGGAGTACTCGTAGAGCGAGTCGCCCGAATGCGTGGCCAGCGCGCCGAACAGGTCCGGCCGCAGCATCGGGGTAATCATCGCGCCGAATCCGCCGCTGGACTTGCCCATGATCGCCCGGTGGGCGGCAGCCGGCTTGGTGCGGTAGTGCTCGTCGACCCACGGCACCACCTCATCGCACAGGTAGGAGTGGTAGCGGCCGGTGCCGGGCGAGTCCACGAACTGGCTGCCCCCGTAGGACGTCCAGGCGTCGACGTACACCACGATCGCGGGCGGGGCCTCCTGACGGGCGAACACGGCGTCGGCCGTCTCGGTGAACGGCTGGCGGAACGCTGACCGGTTCCGCCACGTGGACACGAAACCCGTGTAGCCCTGGATCACGTACACCGCCGGGTAGCGGCGCTCCTGGTCCTGGTCGTACCCCGGCGGCACGTAGACGAGCAGGGGCCGCTCGGCCGGATCGCCCAGCGGATTATCGCGCAGCAGTTCGCTGGTGATCACATGCTCGTCGATGCGTCCGGCCAGATCAGCAGACCAGGGCAGCATTCCATCTCCTTCCGGCTGATCCCCCCAGCACAGCATGCCGCATCCGGTGGGCTGCCATGCGCATAGCGCACAGCTTGTGACGGAAGGGAATGAGCGCCGTTACCGGAGCGGCGTCAGGTGGGCCTGCAGCGCAGCGGTGATCTCGCCGGGGGCTTCGTAGTTGGCCAGGTGAGCCGCGCCGCGGACGACGGTCAGCCGGGCACCGGGCACGGCGCTCGCGATCTGCGCCCCTTGCCACGGCGGGGTGGCGGGGTCTTCGGTGGCCGCGATGACCAACGTCGGCGCGGTAATGGCGGGCAGCACTGGGCGCAGGTCCATGGCCGCGATGGCTTCGGCGCAGCCGGCGTACCCCTCCGGATCGGTGCCCTCCAGCATGTCCGCGACGGCCCCAGCCTGCCGCGGGCGGCGCCGGAAGTAGGCGGGGGTGAACCAGCGGGCGATGACCTGATCCACCAGTGACGCCATGCCATCCGACCGGGCCCGGGCGGCCCGCTCGGTCCACATCGACGCGGGCGGCAGGTACGCCGAGGTGCAGCACAGCCCCAGCCGCGTCATCCGTTCCGGCGCGTTCGCGGCCAGCCACATGCCGACCATTCCGCCCAGGGAGACGCCGCAGTACGCGACCTGGTCGATATCGTGCGCGTTCAGCAGCGCCAGCACGTCGGTGCCCAGCTCGGCCATCGTGTAGGGACCGGGCGGCGCCGGGGACTGCGCGCCACGCGGGCCGTGGCCGCGCAGCTCGAATCGCAGCAGCCGGAAATGCCGCCGCAGGGCCGGGGCCTGCTCGTCCCACAGGCCCTGGTTGGTCCCGATCGACGTGCCGAGGGCCACGACGGGTGCGTCCTCGGGCCCCTCCAGCGTGGCTGCCAGGCGCTCAGACATCGAAAAAGACCGTCTCGCGGTCACCCTGCAGGCAGATGTCGAACCTGAGCAGGCTGCCGCCGGCGGGGCCTGGCTCCGGTACGGCGATGAGACTCGCTCGCCGGTCTTGTTCGGTAATCGAGGACAGAACCGGGTCGGCGGCGTTCGCTTCGGCCTCGTCCGGAAAGTACATGCGGGTCACCACCCGGTCGAGCAGGCCGCGCGCGAACACGGACACGCCCAGGTGCGGCGCCTCGGCGGCGCCATTCCCGGTGCCGTCCCCGGCGCCGTTCTCGCCAGGGCCCAGCGGATCTGGCAGCGGGCCGGGCTTAACTGTGACGATGCGGTAAGAGCCGTCCGGGGCGGTCGGGCAGCGGCCGAAGCCACGGAACGAGCGGTAGCCGGACGGGGACGGGCCGCGCGGGTCGTCCGGGTGCGCGAACCGGCCGTCCGGATCGGCCTGCCAGGTCTCGATGAGCCCGTCGGGGATCGTATTCCCGGCCCCGTCGAACAGCCGGCCGACGATCGTGATCGCGCCCGTAGTGCCCTCGGGCACCACGAAGGGGCCGTCGGGCCAGGGCAGCCGCATGGCGAAGAAGGGGCCGACCGTCTGGGCCGGAGTGATCATCTCACTCACCGGTCCGCCCCACCGGAGAACACGGTGGCGTCGCGCCCGCGCAGCACGATGTCCCAGCGGTAGCCGAGGGCCCACTCTGGCTGGGTGAGCTCCATATCGAACTGGGCGATCATTTGCTCGCGGGCCTTCGGGTCGGGGACCGAGTTGAAGATCGGGTCGATCGGCTGGAGCGGATCGCCCGGGAAGTACATCTGGGTCACCAGCCGCTGGGTGAACGCCCGGCCGAACAGCGAGAAGTGGATGTGGGCCGGCCGCCAAGCGTTGTAGTGGTTGCCCCACGGGTAGGCGCCCGGCTGGATCGTGATGAACCGGTAGTTGCCGCCGGCGTCGGTCAGGGCGCGGCCCACGCCGGTGAACTTCGGGTCCAGCGGTGCCGGGTGGTGCTCGCGGGAGTGCCGGTACCGGCCGGCCGCGTTCGTCTGCCAGATCTCGATCAGCGTGTCCGGTACCGGCCGCCCGTCGGAGTCGAGCACCCGGCCGGCCAGGATGATCCGCTGGCCCTGCGGCTCGCCGTCGTGCTGCATGGTCAGGTCACTGTCGGTGGGCGTCATGAGCTCGTCCCCCAGCAGCGGGCCGGTAACCTCGGTCAGCCGCTGCGGCAGCATGACCAGCGGTTTCTTCGGGTGGCGGAGGGCGGTCGAGCGGTACCCGGAGTAGTCCAGCGGCGGGTGCACGCCACGGGGCCGGCCGTAGGACGGCAGGGCCAGCCGCGAGGGCACGTCAGCGGTCATTCGCTAGTCCTTTCCTTTCCTGATCCTTTGGCCGTCAAGCCGCGTAGCGCGGTCAGCTCGGACTCCGACGGCGGGTCCAGCGTCTGCAGTTC
>JBEKCN010000504.1:0-4249 GCA_050014855.1 Streptosporangiaceae bacterium
GCAAGTAATGCCACATATCTGGCCAGGCGAAAGCTGCAGCCGCTGTCAGCCGACGCCGTACTGCGGCAGCTGGCGCTTGCCAGCCAGCCGCTGCTTTTGCTCATGCTGGCTCTGTATGACGCTGACGACAACGCTCTGCAGCAGCGTGCAGCCGGACTCGGTGAGGCGGACCTGTACGAGCGGATCTTGACCCGCTTCGCCGAACGGGAGATTCACAAGGTCCTGCCGGGCATAGCGGCCGAGCCGCTGCGCGCGGCAGTGGAGCAGGAACTGCTGCGGCTATCAGTTGCGGCATTTGCGATGTTCAATCGGGGCCGTCAATGGGTCAGTGACGAGGAGCTCTCTGGCGACCTGATGGCCTTGCTTGGTGCAAACGAAACGCCTCAGCTCGCTACAAGCTTTCACGCTGCCTCGACACCCGCACAGCTGGTAGTGGGACGGTTCTTCTTCATCCACCAGGCGCAGGCCGTGCGCGACGGCACGCACCTCACCACATGCGAGTTCCTGCACGCAACCTTCGGCGAGTTCCTGTCCGCCCGCCTGATCCTCCGGGAACTTGGTGACCTCGCCGCGATCGCTACCACCCGCAGCAGGCAGGTCACCGATGACAGCTTCTTGCGTGCCCTGCTGTCATTCGCCCCCTTGACGCTGCGTAGCACGATCATTGACTTCCTCACCACGCTCACTCAGCAGCTCGGCGGCGATGACCGCAGACTTCTTCGCGGCCTCCTGCTCGCCGCCTTCCACGGCGCCCTCGAGCCCCGCAACGATTGGAGCTCTGACCGCTACAGCCCCGGCCGCGTCAGCGCACCAGCCCGGCACGCCGCCTACTCCGCGAACGTACTCCTGCTCATCACCCTGATCGGCGGCCCGGTCACCGGCCGGGAACTATTCCCCGGCGGTCCCTTCCCAGCGGCCGACTGGCGCCGCCTTGCGATGCTGTGGCGGTCGCAGTTCACTGCCGAAGGATGGAAGAACCTGACCGGGGCCCTTCGGCTGCAGCGCATCTGGCACGCCGATGATCGCGAGATCTGCGTCAGCCTCGAACCGTGGAGCCCGCCCCCTCTCGACTCTTTCTGGACCTTCAAGATCCCCCCAAACAGCGAGCTAAGGAAAGGATATGGCTGGCGTCATATATTCATCGGCGATCTACGAAAGGAAGCCTATTTTTGCTGCGATACGATGGATGACATAGTCTGGCATAGCCTTGAACCCATCGCCCTCGAGATGGATCTGCCTGGGCTGGGGGACGACCGCGACATAGAAGCGACAACTGCATTTGGTGTTCTTTCAGAGGAGCGAGTAATCTCTGTCACGCATGCCATGACCAGGCTATGGCTCACATCGGGCGACCCGGCTGGAACCGAAGAATTGCAGCAAGTCTACGAAGACTGCCTGACTGTGATCGACCATAGCCGTCCCGGCTATGACACGGGAAGCCGCAATTACTATCTTTCCCGTGTCCTGCGCCAGCTCGCCGCCGATCGCGAGCAGCTCTCCAGAGAATTCCGCGCAGAGGTGCTCAGCCATTTCAAGGAATCCATCCTCCAAGAATCCTACCTAAACGACCACCCACTAATACGACACTGGGCGGTCCAGGCATTCAATGATTTTGGTCCTGATCTCTTCCGCAGATCGGAACCCGACGTCTAATAGGTTCAGTTGTGACCATGTTCAGGGGCCACGAACGGTCCGTAAGCTCGCGGCAAGCGTAGTTTTACCACCGTATCCCGAGAGCAAGGATCACGGTCAAAGAGTGACGAGCGCCAGTGCCCCGGCGCTACGCTGAGCCAAATCGTTAACGTGCTCACATCGGCATGTGAGTGCGTCTCCAGGCGCCTACGGGCAAGGACACGGCGCGGAAGATCAGCCTGATCTGCGCGGCCTAGCCGATGGGCGCCGATGAGACGACAGCCGCTCCGAACGGCGGACTGCGCGCGCCTGCCAGCTGGTTGACCACGCTGTGTTATCCAGAGCTTGGAATCGCGATCTTGGGAGCTTGTGGGCGGGGTGATCTTTGCAAAACGATGCAGGCCGGTGGAACGCTCGCTGACCGCCGAATGCTCTGTCATGTCAAGCCGAGCCAAGTGGGTTACGTGCACGTGCTTAGGCGCTGACTGGAGGTTATTCGCGGCCTGTTCGATCAGCACCCTTGTCCGCACGATCGGCCGATCTGGTCCCAAAAGTTCCGCAGCCTCGCCCGGACGTGGACAATCTCCTTGGGCCGGGCGTAGCGTGACCTTTGGCTCACTGGGGGGTGCGGCGAATGCCGATCCGCATGTACAAGTCTCCACCGTTTCAGCTATCCCATACACCACTTCCGTAGACGTGAACGGCGTTTAGCCGGGCTGGGACGACTTTGCTGGACAAGCCCTCGCGATGAGCAGGTGAGGCGAAGGAGGAGCGTGATGGCGATTACGGCGCGGCAAGGAGACCCGACAGGGCAGGTGAGCCCTGAGGCGGTAGCCGCCTTGTACGAGGTGTTCCGAGGTGAGCTGATCGGCAGCGGCGATCCTGGTTATGACGTCGCCCGGCGGGTCTGGAATGGCAACATCGACCGGCGTCCGGCGCTGGTGGCGCGCTGCCGCGGGGTCGCAGATGTGCGGCACGCGGTCCGCTTCGCGCGCGAGCGGGGCCTGCTGGTGTCGGTGCGCGGCGGGGGTCACAGCGCCCCCGGTTACGGCACCAACGATGGCGGCGTGGTCATTGACCTGTCGGCGATGAAGGGGATCCGCGTCGACCCCGAGGCTCGCACCGCACGGGCCGAGGGCGGCGTGCTGTGGCGCGAGTTTGACCGTGAGACGCAGGCCTTCGGCCTGGCCACCACCGGCGGGACGGTGTCCAACACCGGGATCGCAGGTCTCACCCTGGGCGGGGGCCTCGGCTGGCTGATGGGCAAGCACGGCCTGACCGTGGACAACCTGCTCTCGGCCGATGTGGTGACGGCCGACGCCGAGTTTCACGCGGTGAACGCGGACCGAGAACCAGACTTGTTCTGGGCGCTGCGGGGCGGCTCCGGCAACTTTGGTGTGGTGACGTCGTTGGAGTACCGGCTGCACCCGGTCGGGCAGATTCTGGGCGGCTTGGTCGTGTACCCGCTGGACCAGGCCGCAGACGTCGCCCGCTTCTACCGCGAGCTTTGTGCGACCCTGCCGGATGAGGCGGAGGCTTACCTGGGGTTCCTCACCGAACCCCAGGCCGGCGTGCCGGTCGTCGCCATGATCCTTGGCTATAACGGCGCCCTTGATGAGGGCGAGAAGGTCCTGGCCCCGGCCCGGCAATTCGGCCGCCCGGTGGCCGACCTGGTGGGCCCGATGCCGTATGCGGTGCGCCAGACTCTGCTCGACGAGCCCAATGCCCGGAACGGATTGCACCGCTACTGGCGTTCGGCCTTTGCCGGGCAGCTGTCCGACCAGTTCATCGACGCTGCCATCGACGCCGCATCAAGGTTCACCTCGCCACTGAGCGCAATGGTGTTCTTCTATATGCACGGCGCGGCCGCCCGCGTCCCCGCGGCCGACACCGCCTTCTCCGCCCGCCGCGTGCTGTGGGACATCGACGTCATCGGCCAGTGGGACAACCCGGCCGAATCCGACCGCCACATCGGCTGGGTGCGGGCGGCCTGGGACAAGATGGCACCCCTCATGGAGGGCCGCGCCTATATCAACCACATCTCCGCAGATGACCCTCCAGAGAAGGTCCGCGCCTCCTACGGAGCCAACCACGCACGTCTCCGCCAGCTGAAAGCTCAGTACGACCCCACGAACCTATTCCGGATGAACCCCAACATCACACCGGCCTGAATAGCGGTCTGGGGCACGACATACCAGGCCGAGTGGACCACGCATGAGCAGCCGGCCGGTCCACAGCCATGAGTACAGGTAACCCTCGAAATTCGGTGTCGGCCAGACGTACCAGCTACACGCGGCCGCGTACAGATCACCCGTTCGGGGGCGGGCAGAGCGACCATGCAGGCGATCCGGCCTGCCGTCCAGAACAATTAGGCGGTTCGCGTTCGCCATGGAGTCACGATGTGTCACCAGCGCAGCCGTTGGCGCCGGGCGGTCGCGGGGAATGTCTGCCTGGCGGCGCTGACCGACCGCCAGGCAAAGCTGCTGCCAGCCGACGCGGCTTTACCGGGCGGCGCGCGCGATGTGGGCAGCGACAATAGGTGGCGTCTCGGTCCAGGCTGCTGCCCGGGCCTGGTCGTATCGCCTCATCGACCGCTAGGTTCTGGTGGGTGGCCGTG
>JBEKCN010000505.1:0-4245 GCA_050014855.1 Streptosporangiaceae bacterium
CGCGCTCCCGGGCCGCTACCCCGACGGCCCGAGGCGGCCCATGACGCTGGCCGGCGTGCAGCGGCTCGGCGGCGTGGTGGCGCTGCGTTACCTGCTGGGTCCCGGCGGGACGGACGCGCGCTTCCTGCGCGCCGCGATCGAGCTGTCCCGGCAGTGCCCGCCCTCGGACACCGCGTTCTCGGTCGGGGCAATCCTCGTGTCCGCGGCCGGGGAGATCATGGCGACCGGCTTCTCCCGCGAGCAGGAGCCACACGACCACGCCGAGGAAGTCGCGCTGCGCCAGGTCGCGCCGGACGACCCGCGGCTGGCCGCCGCGACGATCTACACCTCGCTGGTGCCCTGCGGTGCGCGGGCATCCCGCCCGGTCACGTGCGTCCAGCACATCATCGCCGCGGGCGTTCCGCGGGTCGTCTTCGCCTGGCGCGAGCCGCCCATCTTCACCGAAGGCCGTGGTGCCGAGCAGCTCCGCGCCGCAGGCATCACGGCCATCGAGCTTCCCGAGCTGGCCCCGGCCGCCCGCGCCGTGAACGCGCGGCTGCTGAACCGCTAGGACGCGCCGGCCGGACCGCTGGCAAGACTGGCTTCGACCCGGTCTGCCTGCCGGTGGGCTTCTATCTCTTGTGCGGGGTGATGAGGTACTTCTCACCGGTCGCATGCGTCGCGTAGCCGGAGAAAGCGTCAGGTTGCAGCGCTTCCGCCAGCGAGATCTCCCTGGTGTAGGTGCTAGCGAATGTTGTCTCCAGCCCGGCTGCCACACGCTGTCGGAGAAAGTGGAACGCCTCAGGTCCGATGCTCTGGAGGAAAGGAGTTAGCAGCCAGCCTCCGATACCCCACGCCATGCCGAAGTTGCGGTTGAACACCGTCGGTCCGCGATCGAGGCCGCCGTAGATGTAGACCTGCTTGTGGGTGGTTGACCCGTAGCGGCTGTAATCGCTGGAATTTGCCGTCAAGGCCGCTTCCATGCAGGTCAGGATATGACCAGCCAACTTTCCCCCACCCGTGGCATCAAAGGCCAGGGTGGCCGAGGTGTCGATGAGCGCCTGGGTGAGGTCTCCCATGAACGATGGTGATGTCGAGTTGCACACATGGACCGCGCCGATTGCCCTGAGGATATCCTCCTGCTCGGGTTTGCGGACGATGTTGACCAGCGGTACGTGTTCTTCGAGGCAAAGCTTGTTCAGCATTTGCCCCAAATTGGAGGCAGCAGCGGTGTGAACGATGGCGCTATGGCCCTCCCGGCGCATCGTCTCTACCATTCCCAGGGCGGTGAGCGGGTTGACGAAGGAGGACGCGCCCGCCGTCGCCGGCGTGCCTTCCGGCAGTTCCAGGCACTGGGAGGCATCGATGCAGCGATACTGCGCGTACATGGCCCCGCCCGCCACGGCAACAGTCCTGCCCGCCAACGCCTGGGCGCCGGGCGAAGACCCGGCCTTGACCACCGTGCCGGCCCCTTCGTTTCCGACTGGAATCGACTTGCCCACCCGGCCAGCCAGGGCTCTCATCGCTGCCGCCGGGATACTTGCGGTGACGACGGGACTATCCATGGGCCCGGAGACTTTCGCGGTGCCCATATCCGCTCCGGCGAACAGAAGCCAGAGATCGGACGGGTTAATGGGGGATGCTTCAATGCGGATAACCACCTCATTGGGCTGCGGTTCTGAGATGGGAACCTCTAGCAGTGAAAGTTCGAGCGTTCCGTCCTGTGTCACCAAAGAACGCAACTCCTGGCCCGTGTCCGGCCTGCCTGTAGTCATTGAGTGTCTCAATCCAGTTCTAGAAGCGACGGGTGAGCGGAAGGCATTCAGGGTTATGTTATAGGGTGGTGGATGAGAATAAATGGCGTGATCTCTGAAGTGCGGCCGCTATCACTGACGCCTTAGAGAGCGCTGTTCGGCTAGGTGAACAGCCCGCGGATGTCCTCGGCGTCGAGGGTGGCGCCGAAGGCGTTCCCGTCGTCCATCACGCTGGCGAACAGCTTCGCCTTGCGCTCCTTGAGCGCCATCACCTTCTCCTCGATGGTGTCCCGTGCGATCAGCCGGTACACCATCACGTTCCGGGTCTGCCCGATACGGTGGGTCCGGTCGACGGCCTGAGCCTCCGTCGCCGGATTCCACCACGGGTCGAGCAGGAAGCAGTAGTCGGCCTCGGTCAGGTTGAGCCCGAAGCCGCCGGCCTTGAGGCTGATGAGGAACACCGGGACGCCGCCGTCCTTGAACCGGCTGATCACTGCGGCCCGGTCGGTGGTCTTGCCGTCGAGGTAGCAGTACTCGATCCCGTCAGCGTCCAGCCGCGCCCGTACCCGGCCGAGATAGCCGGTGAACTGGCTGAAGACCAGCGCCTTGTGCCCGCCGCCGGTCACGTCCCGCAGGTGCTCGGCCAGCGCGTCGAGCTTGCTGCTCGGCACGTCGGCGTGCGCGTCGTCGACCAGGCCGGCGTGCAGGCTCAGCTGCCGCAGCAGGGTGAGCGAGCGCAGAATGGTGAAGCGGTTGTGCGAGAGGTCATCGATCAGCCCGAGGATCTTCTGCCGCTCCCGCTGCAGATGCCGCTGGTAGACCACGCGGTGCCGGGGATGCAGATCCACCTCGAGCACCTGCTCCTGCTTGGCGGGCAGGTCCGCGGCCACCTGCTCCTTCGTGCGCCGCTTGACCAGCGGCCGGATCCGGCGGCGCAGCTGACCGAGCAGCTCTGGCCGGTCGCCGTTCTCGATCGGCCGGGCGTAGAAGTCGCGGAACCGGCCCGGGTGCGGGAACAGCCCGGGCGCGGTGATCGACAGCAGCGACCAGAGCTCCATCAGGTTGTTCTCCATCGGCGTGCCGGTGATCGCGAGCTTGAACGGCGCGGGCAGCTTCCGGGCGCACTGGTAGGCCTTCGACTGATGGTTCTTGACGAACTGCGCCTCGTCCAGCAGTAGCCCGGACCACTCCGCTGCGGCGTAGGCGTCGAAGTCGAGCCGGAACAGCGTGTACGAGGTCACCACCACGTCCGCACCGGCGATGATCTCGGGCAGGTCCTGGCCGCGCTTGCGCAGCGTGTCCGAGATTCCCGCCACCGTCAGGCCGGGCGTGAACCGGGCCGCTTCGGTGACCCAGTTCGCCAGGACGCTGGTGGGCGCGACGATGAGGAACGGCGCCGGGCCGGGCCGGGCCTGCCGGGCGTGACAGATCAGGGCCAGGCACTGCAGCGTCTTGCCCAGCCCCATGTCGTCCGCGAGGATGCCGCCCAGCCGGTGTTCCCACAGGAAGGCCAGCCAGCTGTACCCGTCCGCCTGGTAGGGCCGCAGCCGGGCCGACAGCGCCGCGGGCGGCGGCACCGGCTCGATGGAGCTGAGCGCCAGCAGGCCGCCGACCTGGCGCTGCCACGCCTGCGCCTGGGCCGCGGCCACGCCGAGCGCGGCGAACTCGTCCCACAGCCCGGCCTGGAACCGGCTGATCCGCAACGGGCCGTCCTGCGTCTCCTGCAGCGCCCGCGCCTCGTCGATCAGCCGCTGGAGCGCGCGCAGTTCCGGCTTCTCCAGCGAGAAGTACGCGCCGTCGGCCAGCAGCAGGTGCGACTGGTTCCGGCTCAGCGCGACGAAGACGTCGGTGAACGGGACCTCATGTCCCTCGACGGTGATGGAGACGCCCAGGTCAAACCAGTCGGTGTCGCCCGGCACCGCACCGGCCGACACGCCGATCCGCAGCGAGTCGCCCGCCTCGCGGTAGTCCGCGGGCTCTCCGCTGATCTCGACGGCGACCCCAGACCTGCCGTCCAGCAGGGGCAGGACCTCCGTGCTGAACCGCATGGTGCTTATGCCGCGCAGCGCAGCGTGCGGCACGAGGGCCTGCGCGGCGTCCGTGCCGCGCAGCCCGTGCCGCTCCAGCCCGGCGTCGAGACCGGCGTCGAGACCGGCCAGGATGGCGCGCTCGGCGTCGGGGTCCCGGTACCCGGTATCCCCGTCCGGCTGCAGCGGCGCCCGCCGCCGGGAGTCCCCTATCGCGTACTCCCACTCCCAGCGCAGATCCAGGTCGTGGCCAGGGCCGTAGGCCGCGTACAGGACCAGGGTGGGATCCGGGATCGCCGGCGGGGTGAACGAGCCGTCGGCCGAGATCACCCTGGCCATCTGCCGCAGCCGGGGGTAGTACTCCTCGCGGAACCGGGTGTGCCCCTCGGCGGGGACCTGCAGGGCGCGGCCTTCCAGCGCCAGGCGCTGCAGCGCTGGCGGCACCGGGCTGGCCAGCCGGGCGATCCGTAGCGGCCCGTCCCCTC
>JBEKCN010000506.1:0-4244 GCA_050014855.1 Streptosporangiaceae bacterium
TCAACGTAGCGGCGCTGGCCCTCGGCGAAGATGGTGTCGAAGGCAAGACTCGACTTCCCGGACCCGGACAGCCCGGTGAACACGATCATCGCGTCCCGGGGCAGGTCGACGTGCACGTCCTTCAGGTTGTGCTCGCGGGCGCCGCGGACAATCAGATGGTTCTTCACAGCCAGCTCTCTGGGCGCCACCGGCGCACCTAAGTCTCCTAAATAGACCTAGGTAGAACATCCGTGCTCCGCCGTCTGTTCCGCCCAAAGCCGGCTCTACCCGCCCGCGCTGGAGGGTAAGCGCACGCGATCATGTCCTCCCGGGTGGCTATGGCGTGCTCGGCTCGTCCGGTGCAGCAGCGGGCCCGTCCGGCGCAGGCCCGCCGTCCGGTACTGCGGGCCCGGCCGCGCGGACGACGGCGAGGGTCTCGTCCATGGCCACCTGCTGGCCGCCCTTGACCAGGAGCTCGGTGACCGTGCCGTCCAGCGGGGCGGTGACCGTGTGCTCCATCTTCATCGCTTCCACGATGACGAGCGGCTGCCCGGCGGTGACCGGCTGGCCCGTGGTGACGGGCACGGCCTGCACGGTACCGGGCATGGGGCTGCGTACCGTTCCGTCGGCGCTTCCGGCCCGGTCCCGGCGGACGGCGAGCGCCTCCTCCTCGCGCACCATCCAGGTGTGGCCGCCGGCGCCGAGCCAGATCACCCCGCCCCGGAAGACGCCGCTCCCGGCCGCGCCCGCGCCGTCCCGCACGCAGGCGTAGCGCCGGGTCTGGCCGGCGTAGGTGACCAGCAGGCCGTCCGGGCCCGAAGCGGCGCTGGCCGCGACCGGCCCGGCGCTGTCCACGGACACCTCGGCCGCGACGGACGTCCCGGCGGCTCCAGATACGCCGGCTCCAGATACGCCGGCTCCGGACATCCCGGTCCCGGCTGCCCCCGTCTGGGCTGCCCCCGTCTGGGCTGCCCCCGTCTGGGCCGTCCCCGTCCCGGCCGGTTGCGCCCGGATACGGACCTCGGCCGGCTTGCGCGGGGCGCACGCGAGCCGCAGCCTGGTCCAGGCGTGCTCGCCGGGCCGCCAGCCGTCCGGGACGTCCCATGGGTCGGTCACCCGGCCGGCCGGCTGGCTGGCCAGTAGTTCGGCCAGGGCCGCGGCGGCCAGCACCTGGTCGGGCACGCCGGCCGCGGTGAGCTCGCCGAGGTGGCGTTCGACGAGCCCGGTGTCGAGGCGGCCCGCCACCACGTCGGGGTGGCTGAGCAGGGCGCGCAGGAACGCGGTGTTGGTGGTGACCCCGAGCACGGCCGTGGCGGCCAGCGCTCCATCCAGGCGGCGCAGCGCCGCGTCCCGGTCCGGGGCCCAGGCGATGATCTTGGCTAGCATGGGGTCGTAGGCGCTGGTCACCGTCATGCCGGCCGCCAGGCCGGAGTCGGTCCGCACGTGCGGTCCGGCCGGTTCGCTCAGCGCGAGGACGGTGCCACCGGTGGGCAGGAACCCGCGGGCCGGGTCTTCGGCGTAGATCCGGGCCTCGGCCGCGTGGCCGGTCAACCGGATCTGCTCCTGGCGCAGCGGGAGGGGCTCGCCCGCGGCCACGCGCAGCTGCCACTCGACCAGATCGAGGCCGGTGACCAGTTCGGTGACGGGGTGCTCGACCTGCAGCCGGGTGTTCATCTCCATGAAGAAGAACTCATCCGGCTGGTCGCCGGGCACGATGAACTCCACGGTGCCCGCGCCCACGTACCCGACGCTGCGGGCCGCCTCGGCGGCGGCGCGGCCCATCGCGTCCCGGCGGGCCTCGTCCAGCAGCGGGGAGGGTGCTTCCTCGATGATCTTCTGGTGCCGGCGCTGCAGGCTGCATTCGCGTTCGCCGAGGTGGATGGTGTGGCCGTGGGTGTCGGCGAAGACCTGGATCTCGATGTGCCGGGGCCGCCCGACGAACCGTTCCAGCAGCAGCGTGTCGTCGCCGAACGCGGCCCTGGCCTCACGGCGGGCCCCGGCGATCGCCCCGGCCAGCTCGCCGGGCGAGCGGGCCAGCCGCATACCTTTGCCGCCGCCCCCGGCCGACGGCTTGATCAGCAGGGGGAACCCGATGGCGGGGCCGGCGTCCAGCAAATCCTGTTCCGTCATTCCCCGCTCGCCGGCCCCCGGGACGACCGGCACGCCGGCCGCGGCGACGGTGGCCTTGCCGGCGATCTTGTCGCCCATCGCCTCGATGGCTGCGGGCGGGGGCCCGATGAAGACCAGGCCCGCGTCCGCGCAGGCCCGGGCGAACGCGGCGTTCTCGGCCAGGAACCCGTAACCCGGGTGGATGGCCTGGGCGCCGGCCTGGCGGGCAGCGTCCAGGATGCGCCCGGCATGCAGGTAGCTTTCGGCGGCCGGGGCCGGGCCGAGCCGGATCGCCTCGTCGGCCTCGCGGACGTGCCGGGCACCGGCGTCGGCGTCGCTGTAGACCGCGACGCTGGCGATGCCGAGGGCCCGCAGGGTGGCGATGACGCGGACGGCGATCTCTCCGCGGTTGGCCACCAGGACCGTACCGAACATGGCCGGCCTCACATCCGGAAGACGCCGTAGGAGATGGGCTCCAGCGGGGCGTTAGCGGCGGCCGACAGCGCCAGCCCCAGCACCCGCCGGGTGTCGGCCGGGTCGATGACCCCGTCGTCCCAGATCCGGGCGGTGGAGTAGTACGGGTTCCCCTGATGCTCGTACTGGTCCCGGACCGGCCGCCGGAACTCCTCCTCAGCGCCGGCCGGCCACTGCTCGCCCCGGGCCTCGATCTGGTCGCGGCGGACGGTGGCCAGCACGCTGGCGGCCTGGTCGCCGCCCATCACCGAGATCCGCGCGTTCGGCCACATCCACAGGAACCGGGGAGAGTAAGCCCGGCCGCACATGGCGTAGTTCCCCGCCCCGAACGACCCGCCGATGATCACCGTGAACTTCGGCACCCGCGCACACGCCACCGCGGTGACCATTTTGGCGCCGTGCTTGGCGATCCCGCCGGCCTCGTAGCTGCGGCCGACCATGAACCCGGTGATGTTCTGCAGGAACACCAGCGGGATGCACCGCTGGTCGCACAGCTCGATGAAGTGCGCGCCCTTCAGCGCGGACTCGCTGAACAGGATCCCGTTGTTGGCGATAATTCCGGCCGGGTGCCCGCCGACGTGCGCGAAGCCGGTGACCAGGGTCTGCCCGTAGTCGGGTTTGAACTCGGTGAACCGGCTGCCGTCCACCACCCGGGCGATGACCTCGTGCACGTCGTACGGGGTCCGCCAGTCGGCGGGCACCACCCCGTACAGCTCAGCCGGGTCCACGGCGGGTTCCGCCGCCGGCTGCACCTGCCACGGACGGGCCGGCCGCGGGCCCAGCGTCGACACGATCGAGCGGACTATCCTCAGCGCGTCCGCGTCGTCCTCGGCCAGATGATCGGTCACCCCGGACACCCGGGAATGCAGGTCACCGCCGCCCAGCTCCTCAGCCGTCACCACCTCCCCGGTGGCCGCCTGCACCAGCGGCGGGCCACCCAGGAAGATCGTGCCCTGATCGCGCACGATCACCGCCTCGTCACTCATCGCGGGGACATAGGCCCCGCCCGCGGTGCAGGAGCCGAGCACGGCCGCGATCTGCGGGATCCTCCTGGCCGACATGGTGGCCTGGTTGAAGAAGATCCGCCCGAAGTGCTCCCGGTCGGGGAACACCTCATCCTGGCGGGGCAGGAACGCCCCACCGGAATCGACCAGGTAGATGCAGGGGAGCCGGTTGTGCAGGGCGACTTCCTGGGCCCGCAGGTGCTTCTTGACGGTGACCGGGTAATAGGTGCCGCCCTTGACGGTGGCGTCGTTGGCCACGACCACGCATTCCCGGCCGGCTACCCGGCCCACCCCGGTGATGATGCCCGCGGCCGGGGCCTCGTCGTCGTACATGCCGTCCGCGGCCAGCGGGGACAGCTCCAGGAACGGCGAGCCCGCATCCACCAGGGCGTCGACCCGGTCCCGCGGCAGCAGCTTCCCGCGCGCGGTATGCCGTTCCCGGCTCCGGTCCGGGCCGCCCCGGCCCGCGGCCGCGAGCTTCTCCCGCAGCTCCGCCACCAGCGCGGTGTGCTGTTCCACGTTGCGCTTGAACACCTCACCGGCCGGATCCACCCGGCTGCGCAGCACCGGCGCCTCAATCGTCACGACCCCAACTTAGCGAGTGGCCGCCGGTGCTCTCAGCCCCGCTGCCGGTGCCCTGACCCCGCTGCCGGTGCCCTGACCCCGCCGCCGTGCCCT
>JBEKCN010000507.1:0-4240 GCA_050014855.1 Streptosporangiaceae bacterium
ACGTCGGCGCCGTCCGCGTCACCGTCCAGCAGGTCGGCCAGGACCGGCGTGACGCGCACTCCGTTGGCCGCCGCGTTGACGGAGATCGCGCGGACCGCGATCTCGTCCACGTCCGCGGCCACCACGCTGAGCGCCCCGCTGCGGGCCGCCGCGATCGCGACCAGGCCCGAGCCGGAGGCGACGTCCAGCACCCTCGTCCCGGCCACCAGCGCCGGATGATCGAGCAGGTATCGGGCCAGCGCCTGCCCGCCGGCCCACGGGAACGCCCAGAACGGCGGGGGCAGGCTCACCTGCCCGGCCTCCTTCTCCAGCTGCTCCCAGACGGTGAACGGGTCGTCGGCCTGCTGCAACCGGATCTCGGGTACGTAGGGCACCCTGGTCAGCCGGGTGGTAGCGGCGATGATGCGGCGGTCCGGCCCGGCCGCGCCGGCACTCATGCCTGGTGAGGATACTGGCCTAGCGACCCCGGATGTCGTCCCCCAGGCCAGCACCGCGGCCCGCGGGTGCGTCGCGGCCCGCTGCGGTAACTCGCCGTAACACCGCAAATCACCGGCACAGCGGCCCGGTTCCCTCGGCGGTCGGACCTGCGGTCCGGCGTCTGTCCGCAACCTGCTACGGCAGCCTGAGGAAATATACCGCCGGGGCGTTGTCCGGCTTCCGGTAGGCTGGTTGCCGTGTCTCCACTCCTTCCTTAGGGACAGTCCGCAGGCGGCGACAGACCAGGGCGGCCACCGCGGACTGATGGCCCGCGTTCACGCGTTGACTGAATACTGGGAGTGGATTTCTTTGATTGTGGCCAGCGGCATCGAACTGCGCGCCGGGGCGCGCCTGCTGCTCGAAAGCGGCAGCTTCCAGGTCGCCCCCGGTGATCGCGTTGGCCTCGTGGGCCGGAACGGGGCGGGCAAGACAACCCTGCTGAAGGTGCTGGCCGGGGACGCCCTGCCCGCGGCCGGCGCGGTCCGCCGCGGCGGCGCCATCGGCTACCTCCCGCAGGACCCCCGCACCGGCGACCTGGACGTCATGGCCGTGGACCGGGTGCTGTCCTCCCGCGGGCTCGACGAACTGCGCGCCGGGCTGCGCCGCGCCGAGATCCAGATGTCGGATCCGGACCGGAATCGCGCCGACGCGGGCATCCGCACCTACGCTCGCCTCGAGGAGCGCATGTCCGTGCTGGGGGGCTACGCCGCGGAGGCGGAGGCGGCGGCGCTCGCCTCCAGCCTCGGGCTGCCCGACCGGGTGATGCACCAGCCGCTCGGCACGCTGTCCGGCGGGCAGCGGCGCCGCATCGAGCTGGCCCGGATTCTGTTCGGCGACTCGCAGGCGCTGCTCCTGGACGAGCCGACCAACCACCTGGACGCGGACTCGATCGCCTGGCTGCGCGATCACCTGCGCACCTACCGCGGCGGCCTGATGGTGGTCAGCCACGACGCGGCCCTGCTGGAAGCCGTCGTGAACAAGGTCTTCCACCTCGACGCGCAGCGGTCCGTGCTCGACTACTACAACCTGGGCTGGCGGGCCTACCTGCAGCAGCGCGAGACGGACGAGCGGCGCCGCAAGCGGGAGCGGACCAACGCCGAACGGCAGGCCGCGGCGCTGAGCTCACAGGCCGACCGGATGCGGGCCAAGGCCACCAAGGCCCGGGCGGCCCAGGGGATGCAGCGCCGGGCCGAACGGCTGCTGTCCGGCCTGGCCGATGAACGGGCCGCCGACCGCGTGGCCAAGCTGCGATTCCCCGTCCCGGCGCCGTGCGGCCGGACGCCGTTGACGGCGACCGGCCTGGCCAAGTCGTACGGCAGCCTGGAGGTCTTCACCGACGTGGACATCGCGGTGGACCGGGGCAGCCGGGTCGTCATCCTCGGCCTCAACGGCGCGGGCAAGACGACCCTGCTGCGGCTGCTGGCCGGGATCGAGGCGCCCGACACGGGCACCGTGACGCCCGGGCATGGCCTCCGGCTCGGGTATTACGCGCAGGAGCACGAGACGCTGGCCGTGGAGCGCACCGTGCTGGAGAACATGCGCTCGGCCGCGCCGGGCCTCACCGAGTCCGAGCAGCGAACGGTGCTGGGGTCGTTCCTGTTCTCGGGTGATGACGTGGCCAAGCCGGCCGGGGTGCTGTCCGGCGGGGAGAAAACCAGGCTGGCGCTGGCTCTCCTCGTGGTGTCCGGCGCCAACGTGCTGCTGCTGGACGAGCCGACCAACAACCTGGACCCGGCCAGCCGGGCGGAGATCCTCGCCGCCCTGCGCGGATACAAGGGCGCGATCGTTTTGGTCACCCACGATGAGGAAGCAGTTGAAGCCCTTTCGCCGGAAAGAGTCATTTTGCTTCCTGACGGGGTAGAGGACGCCTGGAACGATGATTTCGAGGACCTGGTGTCACTTGCGTGAGCTTGTCGTCATCAGCCACCACTCGCGAAAATAATGATCGTTTACTCAAATACGGGTGGCTATTCCGGCGGCGGTGCCTGATCATGGCGAGGGGCGATGTTACGCAGCGGTGACTTTAGCTTACGGGAGGTACATGTGGCCGAGACCCTGAAGAAGGGCACCCGGGTGACGGGCGCGGACCGATCCAAGCTGGCGGCCGACCTCAAGAGCCGGTACGACGCGGGGGAGAGCATTCGCTCTCTCGCCGCCTCGACCGGCCGGTCGTACGGCTTCGTCCATCGAATGCTCAGCGAGTCGGGCGTCAAGCTGCGCGGCCGCGGCGGCGCCACCCGCGGCAAAACCACGTCCAAGCGCTGAGCACGGCTTGCGCGACGGCGGGAGGTTCAGCATGACCGGCAGGCCGGGCGCGCCCGACGGCACGGGGCCCGCCAGCACGGGGCTCAAGCTCGACGTTGACGGCGCCGTGGCCACGGTGACCCTGCACCGGCCCGAACGGCGCAACGCGATGACCCCGTCCATGTGGCGCGGTCTCGCGACGATCGGCGACTCATTGCCCCCGCAGGTCCGGGCCGTCGTCGTACGCGGCGATGGCCCGTCCTTCTCGGCCGGGATCGACCTCCGGCTGTTCACTCCTGACGGCGTGCCGGGGGAGGACCCGCTCGCCGATCCGCTCAGCCCGGATTTCGGGGAGTGGCTGGCCGGACTGCAAGCGGGGTTCCTGTGGCTGCACCGGCCGGACATCGTCTCGGTCGCGGCGGTGCGCGGGCATGCCCTGGGCGCCGGCTTCCAGCTCGCATTGGCCTGCGATCTGCGGGTCCTCGCCGACGACGCCGTGCTCTGCATGAAGGAACCAACGTTCGGCCTGGTCCCGGATCTGGCCGGGACAAAGCCACTTGTCGACATTGTGGGCCTGCCGCGGGCGATCGAGATGTGCCTGACCACCCGGATGGTCGGCGCGGCCGAAGCCCGCGAACTGCGGCTGGCGGAGGCCGTCGTCCCGGCCGCCGACCTCGACGCGGCGGTCGCTGATCTGGTCGCCGCGCTGCTCACGCACGACACGGCCACCGTGCGCGCGACAAAGAAGCTGCTCGCCGGGGCGCCCGGCCGTACGCTGGCGGAGCAGGCCGTGGCCGAGCGGGCCGCGCAGGCCGAATTGCAGCGGGAGGGGCGGTCGGCCAGTCTCGGGCGGTTACCGTGCGGCTCCGGGCCCGGTGGTCAGGATCACTGGGCCGGGCCGGTGATCCTGACCACCGGGCCCGGCGGAGCGCGCGGCCGTTCCCGCCTAGGCGGCCGGCTCGCGGTGCGTTCGCGGCGGGCGGACGCGCGAACGGGCCGCACCGGGAAGAATTCGGGCCGGCAGGGAGGTTTGCGCACGCATGTACAACGCCCGGGCGAGCATGACGATGATGCGGTCCTTCCGGCAGGACCCGTCGGTGACGCACCAGAAGCTCAAGAAGGGCACGGTCCGCCGGATCGCCACCTACGCGCGGCCTTACCGGGCCGCTCTGGCCACGTTCATGGTCACCACCGCGCTGGACGCTTTGATCACCGTGGTCAACCCGTTGCTGCTGCGGGCAATCATCGACAAGGGCATCCTGGCCCGGAACGACGCGATCGTGATCGGGATCGCCGGGGCGGTCGCCGGGGTCGCTTTCTTCGACGCCTTCCTGGGCGTGGTCAACCGGTGGTTTTCCGCGCGGATCGGGGAGAGCCTCATCTACGACCTGCGCACCCAGGTGTTCCGGCACGTGCAGCGGCAGCCGATCGCGTTCTTCACCCGGGCCCAGACCGGTTCCCTGGTCAGCCGGCTCAACAGCGACGTGATCGGGGCCCAGCAGGCCATCACGTCCACCAT
>JBEKCN010000508.1:0-4238 GCA_050014855.1 Streptosporangiaceae bacterium
CACCGCAGACGGACACCTCGATCCCGGCGGTGGCGGCGGCCGCGACCACCCGCGAGATCAGGGCCAGCACCCGCGGGTCGGCGGCCAGTGCCGGGCCCATCCGCGGATCGGCGCGGCTGAGGCCCAGCACCTCGCTGCTCAGGTCGTTGGTGCCGATGGAGAAGAATCCGGCCGCCGGCGCGAACACCGCGGCGGCCTCAGCGGTGGCGGCGACCTCCACCATCATGCCCAGCGGCGGAACGGCGGCGCCGGCCGGCACAGCATCCGTGAGCGCCGCCCGCACCTGGGCCAGCTGGTCGAGGCGGGCCACCATGGGCACCATGATCTTCAGCTCGGTGTCCCGGCCACTGGCCAGTGCGGCGCGGAGCTGGTCGCCGAGTGCCTCCGGCTGCCCGAGCAGCGCGTCCAGGCCGCCTGGCGTGCCGACCAGGAATGGCGGGATCTTGTCCCCGGAGAAGTCGAGCAGCCGGACCACGGCCGGCCGTCCGGCGAGCAAGCCGAGCAGCGGATCCAGCGCGGCCCGGTGATCGGCCTCCGACGGCCAGCCGGCGGCGCCCACGAACGGGATCTCGGTGCGGATCAGGCCGGCCCCGGCTGCTCCCGCGGACAGGCCAATCCGGATCTCCCGGGCGGACGCCGCATTGCACAGCAGCCTGACCGGCTGGCCGTCCGCGGTTCGGTGCGGCGTACCCGCGGTGCGGTGCGGCGCCGGGCCCGGGCGCGGATTTCCCAGGGCGGCCAGGTCCTGCGGGGCGGGATCGGTGGTCAGCTGGCCGGCGGTCGCGTCCAGCAGGGCGGCGCGGCCGGCCGGGATCTCCAGCACCGCGGGGTCGGCGCTGGCCAGCATGGGCAGGCCGAGACCGCGGGCGATGATCGCGGCGTGGGAATTGGCGCTCCCGGACACCGATACCGCGCCCACCAGCCCGTCCTCGGAGAGCCGGATCAGGTCGGCCGGATCCACCTCACGCTGGACGAGGATGAAGTCACCGGCCGGCGGCGCGGCCGCCTGGCCGGGGGCGAGCTGGGCCAGCACGGCGTTGGCGACCTGGCGGACGTCGTCGGCGCGGGCCGCCAGGTCCGGGTTGGGCAGCGCGGCCAGGATGGCGGCCTGGGCAGCGGCCGACTCCCGTACCGCGTCGGGAGCCGCGCATCCCCCCGCGACCGCCGCCGCGGCGGGTTCGACCAGGGCCGGATCGAGAGCGATCAGCGCGCCGACCGTGACGATGTCGGCCTGCTCGTTGCGTCCCTCGGCGTGCAGTCGCTCCGCCAGCGCGGTTCGCTCCGCCGACACGGACGCGAACGCCTGCCGGACCTCATCCGGGCTGGCGGCCCGGGTCTCCCCCTGGAAGCTGGCCGGGTAGACCTCCCCAGCAGCGGCGCCTTCCGACACCGGAAGCCCCTGATAGCGGCGGGTGGACGTCACGGAGCCGCCAGCACGTCCCGCAGGGCGGTCAGGATCAGCACCGACGAGGCCGCGCCGGGATCTTCGTGGCCGACGCTGCGTGGCCCCAGGTAGCTGGCGCGTCCCTTGAGCGCCTGCATGGAGACGGTGGCGTCCGCACCCGCTTGCGCGGCCGTCACGAGTGCGGACAGAGCATCGGCCCGCGGCACGCCCTCCGCGGCGGCTTTGCTGAACGCGGCCGTGGCCGGGGCCAGCGCGTCGACCATGGTCTTGTCGCCTTCCCGGGCCGCACCGAGCTTCTGGACTCCGGCCAGGGCGGCTTCCAGTGCCCCGGCCAGCGCGGGCAGGTCCACCTCGGACGCGTCACCTAGCGCCTTTCCGGCCCGCCGGAACCACGTCCCGTACAGCGGGCCGGAGGCGCCTCCGACCTTGGAGATCAGCGTGGACCCGGTCAGCACCAGGACGCCCCCCGGCGTGGCCGGGGGGTCCGGCTCGAGGGCGGCCAGCACCGCCCGGAAACCGCGGGCCAGGTTAATGCCGTGGTCGGCGTCGCCGATGGCGGCATCCAGCTGGGTCAGATGATCCCGCTGCTCGTCGATGACGCCGGCGGTGGTCACGATCCAGGCCCGGAAGACTTCAGCGTCCATTGCTTCCTCCACTGCATCCCCTTAATGGGGCACGCCCTGTGCCGCTAGCGTCCCCACCGCAGGCCCGGAGTCTCCACCGGGGCGTCCCACAGCCGGGTGAGCTCGTCGGTGAGCCGGCAGACGGTGACCGAGAAGCCCTGCATCTCCAGGCTGGTGATGTAGTTGCCCACCAGGTTCCTCGTGACCCGCGCACCACGGTCTTCCAGAATCTTTTGCACCTCGTTGAAGAGGATGTACAGCTCGAGCAGCGGGGTACCGCCCATGCCGTTGACCATGACCAGCAGGTCGTCGAACAACGGCATGTCGTCGTGGATGGCGTCGAGCACGGTGCCGGCCAGCTCGCGGGCGGTGGCCATTTGGACCCGCTCGCGGCCCGGCTCGCCGTGGATGCCGATGCCCATCTCGATCTCGGACTCGCCCAGCTCGAAGGTCGGCTTGCCGGCCGCGGGGACGGTACACGAGGTGAGCGCCACCCCCAGGGACCGGGACCTGTCGTTGACCGCCCGGGCCACGTCGGCGACCTCGGCCAGGCTGGCGCCCTCTTCGGCGCGGGCGCCGGCGATCTTCTCCACGAAGACGGTGGCCCCGACGCCCCGGCGGCCCGCCGTGTACAGCGAGTCCTGCACCGCGACGTCGTCGTTGGTTACCACGGACACGACCTCGATGCCGTCGTCGTCGGCCAGTTCCGCGGCCATCTGGAAGTTGAGCACGTCACCGGTGTAGTTCTTCACGATGTGCAGCACACCGGCGCCGCCGTTGACCGCTTTCGTCGCGGCCAGCATCTGATCGGGTACCGGTGAGGTGAACACCTCACCGGCGCACGCGGCGTCCAGCATCCCGTAGCCGACGTAGCCGCCGTGCAGCGGCTCGTGGCCGGACCCGCCCCCGGATACCAGCCCCACCTTGCCGGTGTGCGGGCTGTCCGCGCGGGTGATGATCTTGAGGTCGAGGTCGACGGCTAGCGAGGGGTGCGCGGCGGCCATACCGGCCAGCGCGTCCGTGACGACGGTGTCGGTGGAGTTGATGAGCTTCTTCATGACGAGCCTTCCGCGATTCGCCCGGCGTCTGTGGCGGGACCGTCGAGAGCCAGACCGGGCGACCAGGTGAGGTCTGTTCGGCATAATCGAACGCCGTTTAATGAAACGTAAGCCCAGCTCAGTGCTCCGTCAAGGGGCAGCCACGGTTCACTCGCAGATGGCAGGGCGGCGGGAAGGCGTGAGCGCGGTCAGGCCCAGGCCCGCGCGGACCGGGCGGCCCAGTAGGCACCGGGCGGTTCGGCCAGGTCCAGCGAGGGGAGGTGGCGGACATCGAGCGCGGCCAGATTCGCCCGCAGCTGGGCGGGGGTGACCGCGCCCGACAGCACCACCGTCGCCCACTGGTTGGCCAGCGCGGCGGCGAGGGCGATGGCGTCTTCGGAGACGCCGTACTCCGCCGCCAGGCCGGCCAGGTGCCCGGCCACGTCTCCCCCGGGCGCGAGCCGGCCGTTCGCGAGGCTCTCCTTGATCAGGATGGCCCAGCCGGCCGAGGCCGCCTCCGCGGCGGCGGGGCCCACCGACGGCTCCAGCGGATTCCAGGTGACCTGGGCCGCGCCGAACAGCGGCAGCCCGTCCACGGTGAGCGGCAGCGCCCGCCGGATCGTGGCGGCCTGGCCCGGCCCGCTCGTGCTCAGCCCGACCTGTACACCCCCGGCGCGCAGCTGGGCGAGCGCGCTCAGCAGCTCACGATCCTCGAACAGCCCCGAATCGGCGGTCAGCGAGTGCACTTGGTACAGGGCGATCCGGTCCCCGAGCAGCGCCCGGCTCTCGGCCAGCTGCGCGGTGAACATGGCCAGCGAATGCTCTTTGATCTCGTGCCGGTCTGCGTCGAGCCGCCAATCGCCGACGTAGCGGTACCCCCACTTGGAGCCGACCACCACGTCCGGGTGGTCGCGGGCGGCGAGCCATCCGCCCAGGAATTCCTCGGCCCGGCCATAGGACCGGGCCGCGTCCACGTAACGGATCCCGGCGGCGTGGGCCGCATCGAGCACGGTGTGGGACTGCGTGCGCAGCCCGGCGACGCTGCGGTCCGGCAGATCACCGCCCCGCCCGCCGGTGATGTAAGCCGGCCGCCCCAGGGCGGCCAGGCCCAGCCCGATCCGCGAGACGACCGGGCCGCCCGGTCCGAGAGTCGCCATCGGCATCCGGACACTG
>JBEKCN010000509.1:0-4225 GCA_050014855.1 Streptosporangiaceae bacterium
CCTACACGCTCACCCTGCTGCTCGCCGCGATGCTGGCCCGCGGGCGCGCGACCGGCCGCCGCGGCGTCGCCCGGGCGCTGATCGCCGGCGGGATCATGCTCGCCCCGCAGCTCGGGTTCGGGGTGTTCATCCTGCTGCTGACCGTGGGGCACATCGGCACGTCGGTCCCGCTGCTGGTGACCTGGCTGGTGCTGGACCGGGCGCGCCCGCGGTGGCAGCTGGCCGTAGTGGCCGGGATCCTGCTCACCTGGGGCGCGGTCGCCGATTCACTGGTCCTGGCCCTGGGCTGCGTGCCGGTCGCGCTCGTCTGCGCACTGCGCCTCATCCAGGGCCTGCGGTCCCGGAGGCTCCGCCAGTTCGAGCTCTGCCTCGGCGCCGCCGCGGTGGCGGCCGCGGTCGTCTCCCAGGGCATCGTGCGGCTGATCCACGCCCTGGGCGGTTACACTCTGCACGCGGTCACGTTCACGATCGAGCCGGTCAGCAAGTGGGCGGGCCAGGTGGCCGGCACCTGGCGGGGGCTGCTGCTGCTGTTCGGCGCGGACTATCAGGGCCTGCCGCCGGGCCACGACCGGGACTTCGCCGTCGCGCACCTGGCCGGGGTGGCGCTGGTCGCGGTCGCGCTGATCCTGGTGGCGGCGCGCTTCTTCACCACGGCGACGCTGGTCGAACAGGTGCTCGCCGTCGCCATTGCCGTCAACGTCGTGCTGTACGTGACCAGCAATATGCCATCGCTGAACCCGCACGAGATGGCCGTCGTACTGCCCTGCGGGGCGGCCCTGGCCGGGCGGATGCTGGTGCGGGAAACGGGGCGGGCCCTGGCCGGGAAGCGGGCCCGGGCGGTGCGGGCCGGCCAGGCCGTGGCGGCCCTCGCGGGCGTGGCGGTACTGGCCGGGTACCTGACCGGGCTGGCCCGGGAGGCCCGCCATCCGGCCCAGCCCGCGCAGAATACCCAGCTTGCTTCCTGGCTGGCCGCACATCACCTCCGCTACGGGCTCGGCGGCTACTGGGAGAGCAGCATCGTCACCGTGGACACCGGCCGCCGCGTCCAGGTCCGCGCGCTGATGCAGTTCACCATGCAGCGCGACCTATGGGAGTCCACGTACGCCTGGTACGTGCCGCGCGGGCAGTATGCCAACTTCGTCGTCTTCGAGAGCCTGCCTGGCTTCTTCTACCACTGGGAGCCGCGGGCCCTCGTGCACAGATACTTCGGCGACCCGGCCCGCACGTACAACTTCGGCCCCTACACGGTTATGGTATGGAACCGGAACTTGCTCCCCGAGATCCCGGGGAACCTGCAGTGAGCGTCCGCGGGGACCGGGAAACGACGGCGACGCCGGGCGCTGACAGCCCTGAGGCTGGGGCGGGGGACACGGCGGTCTCCCCGGTGCCTCGTCGGCCCTGGTGGATCTGGGCCGTCCCGTTCGCGGTCCTGCTCGCCGTGCTGTGTGCGCGCAGCCGGTTCCTGTTCAGCCAGAAGTTCTACGAGCAGGGTGACGGCGGCGCGAACTCGATCCTGATCCAGCAGGCGATGCACTTCACGCTGCTGGTCGGCAACTATTCCCGGGAACACTTCAACCACCCTGGGCCGGCCTACCTGTACGTGCAGGCCCTCGGGCAGTGGATCTTCTTCTACGGCCTGCATCTCGTGCCGACCGCCTGGAACGCGCACCTCCTCGCGGTCTTCGTGCTCAACAGCGCGATCCTGGCCCTGGCCGTGCTCATCGTCTACGGCTGGGCGCGCTCGCTGCGGGCCGCCGCCGCATGCTTCGCGGTCATCCTCATCTTCGGCGCCGTGCACCCGTCGGCGGTCAACTCCGACTGGATGCCGTACCTGTACGTGCCCATGTACTGCGTGTTCCTGATCGCAGGCGCGTCCGTCGCGGCCGGCCACCTCCGGGACCTGTGGATCATGGCGCTCACCGGCTGGTTCCTCATCCACGGGCACGCCTGCTTCCTGTTCATCGTCCCGGTCATCACCGCGGCTGTCGTGCTCGCGCTGGCCTGGGCGCACCGGCGTACCCCGCTGGCGTCGCTGCGGCGCTTCGCCCGCCGGCGCGGGGTGTGGGTCCCGGCGGTCGCCATCAGCGCCCTGTTCGCGCTGCCGATCGTGGTGAACCTGGTGCTGCACTGGCCAGGTGACTTCGGCAAGTACTTCGCCTACAGCAATTCATCACAGGCCGGGGGGCACAGCGCCCGCCAGATCGTGCGCTACGCGCTGTGGTTCTGGTGGCCGCACACGCAAGCCTGGGTGGCGGTGCTGCTGCTCGCGGTGTTGCTGCTGAATGGGGCCGCGCTCGCGGTGGCCCTGGGGCTCAGCCGCGGCGGGCTGCGCCGGTCCCTGCTCATGCTGCTCGGCGTCAACGCGGTGTCGTCGGTGGCGGTCCTGGCCTACGCCGCGGCCGGTATCGACAACCTGAACCAGTACTACATCGCCTACTTCTACTGGTCGGCGCCGCTGCTGGCGCTGCTCGTCATCGCGGCCGGGATCAGCCAGGCGCTCACGTTCCGCGCGGCCGGGCTGCTGGTTGCGGCCGGGACCATCGCCGCGCTCGTCGTGTTCGCGCTGGCCCCCGGGATGCCCACCAGCACTCATGACGACGACGCCGGGCTGCCGCACGCGGTGGCCGCGCTCGCCGCCCGGGCCCACGGCCGCGAGATCGTGCTGTCCATCACCCACCCGGCCTGGGTCGACACCACCGGTTTCCTCGTCCAGGCCGAACGGACCCACGTCCGGGCCTGCGTGGACTCGGCCTACTGGACGTTCATGATGACCAGCCAGTTCATCTGCACGCCGGAGCAGGCGGCGGATGGCGTTCCGTTCCGGTTCGAATCCCCGCAAGCGCCCGCGTCGACGCCGGTGATCCTGCGCTTCGGCCACTCCGACGTCGTCGCGGGGAGCCAGTGACTGACCGGGCGACGCCACGCGGCCGGCTTACGGGGGCGACCGGGTTACGGGCAGCGACCGGGTTAAGGGGAGTGACCGGGTTACGGGAGCGGCCGGGTGGCGCCGCTCCCGGACGCCAGTCCTGCGCCGGGCCGGGTGGACGGCGGGGATCGCGCTGGCTGCTGCCACGGCGTTCCTGTGCTACCTGCGCGTGTCCCGCGGGACAGCGGTTGGCTCCGACGGCGGGTCGATCTCGCTGCAGGCCTGGGACATGCTGCACGGCAACGTGCTGCTGCACGGCTGGACCACCTCGGACGTTTCGTTCTACCCGGCCGAGCTGGTCCAGTACGTCCTTATCGAGGCCGTGCGCGGGCTCGGCCCGGACGTGGTGCACATCGCCGGGGCGATGACCTACACGCTGCTGGTCCTGCTGGCTGCCTGGCTGGCCAAGGGCCGCGCCACCGGCCGGGAGGGCCTGACCCGGGCCGCTCTCGCGGTGGTCATCATGCTGGCCCCGGCACCCGGTGCGGGGCCCACGCTGCTGCTGAGCCCGGATCACTTCGGCAGCGCGGTGCCCGTGCTGCTGGCCTGGCTGGCCGTCGACCGGCTGCCCGCGCGCGGCGCACGCTGGGCCCGCTGGGGCACGCCGGTCATCGTGGCCCTGGTGCTGGCCTGGGGCCAGCTCGCCGACGGCCTCATTCTGCTCACCGGCGTGATCCCGATGGTCATCGTGTGCGGCCTGCGGGCCGGCGTGAAAGCGTGGCGGCCCGCCCACCGGCAGCGGGAGAGCGGCCTGCCGTGGGCGGAGGTCTCGCTGGCCGCCGCGGCGATCGTGTCCGTCGGGCTGGCCCGGGCCGCCGGGGCCCTGATCCGCCTCAGCGGGGGCTTCGCGCTGCAGCCGGTGGCGACGACGTTCGCCGGCCTGGCCACCTTGCCGCACCACCTGAAGCTCACCGCCGAGGGGCTGCTGGCCATCTTCGGCGCCGACTTCTTCTCCGGCCCGCTGTCCCGCCCCGCCCTGGCCTTCGCCGCGCTGCACCTGATCGGGGTGGCCGTCGCGGCGGTGGCCTTCCTGGTCGGCCTGGGCCGCCTCGGCCGCGGCGACGAACTGGCGGTCCCGGGGCTGGCCGTCGGGATCGCGCTCAACATCGCGGCTTACGTGCCGTCCCTGTTCGTCCAGGACCTGCGCAGCACGCGCGAGATCTCGGCCGTCCTGCCGTTCGCCGCGGTCCTGGCTGGACGGCTGCTGGGCGACCGCATGCTGGACGGGCCGTTGCTGCGGTTCCGGCTCACCGCTGCGCTCGCCGTCCTGGGGCTCGTCTTCGCCGCCGCGCTCGGGTA
>JBEKCN010000510.1:0-4219 GCA_050014855.1 Streptosporangiaceae bacterium
CCGGTCCCGCGCAGCCGCCGCCCGGCGTACAGCAGCCCGAACGCCGGCCGGAACCACGGGCCCAGGGTGATCTTCTTCTTCAGGCCCAGGGCCCGCAGGACCGGCGGGTGCAGCCGGTAGGAGTACCGGGCCTGCTCCCCGAACTGCGCCACGACCTGCTCGTCCAGCGCGGGATCCAGCGACAGCCGGGCCACTTCGTACTCGTCCTTGTAGGCCATCAGCTTGAACAGGTTCCGCGCGTACGCGTCGGTGAGCGGGCCGGGGGCGCCCGGCCCGGCGCGTTCGGCGTCCGCGACCACCCGCACCCGGGCCGCGAACTCCGCCGCGTAGGCGTGATCCTGATAGGCGATGAGCTCGTCGGCCCGCCGGCCGGTGACCGCGCGCAGCGCGGGATCGGCGCCCAGACCGGACACGATCTGCGCGGCCGCCGGGGAGATCCCGGTGCTGCCGCCCGCCGGAGCGGCGGCCGGGGCGGATCCGCCGGCGACGTAACGGCGGCCGGCCCGGAAGGCCTCGATGTTCCGCTGCACGGCCACGCCGTTGAGCTCGAGCGCCTCCTCGATGTACCGGGCCGGGATGGGCAGGGCACCGGCCTGCACCGCCGCGCCGACCAGGAACACGTTCGTGAACTGGTCGTCGCCGAGCAGGGCCGTCGTCTCGGCGCGCGCGTCCACGGTGACCGCGTGCTCGGCCCGGGTCAGCTCGTGGATGCGGGCCACGGTCGCGGCTACGTCGGGGAACGCGACCGCGGTGTCCCGGACCATGGCGCCCGTCGGGACCCGCGAGGTGCAGGTCACGGCGATGGTCCGGTCCGGCGCGGTGACGGCCAGGTTCACGGCGTCGGCGGCGACGAGGAGATCACAGCCGAGGTAGAGGTCACAGCTGCCCGGCGTGACCTTGTTCGCGCCGGTGAACGGCGCGGACGACAGCTTGATGTCGGAGATGACCGCCCCGCCCTTCTGGGCCAGCCCCAGCTGGTCGAGGCTGCGGACCTGCAGGCCCGCCATGCTGGCCGCGGTGGAGATGATCTGGGCCACGGTGACCACGCCGGTGCCGCCCACGCCGGTGATCCGCATGCTGAAGTCATCGGCCGGGACCCGGAGGACCGGTTCCGGGAGCGCGCCGGCGCCGCGGGCCGGGCCGGTCTTCCGCCGAGCCAGGCGGCCCGGCCTGACCGTGATGAAGGACGGGCAGTCGCCGTCCAGGCAGGAGTAGTCCTTGTTGCAGGACGCCTGGTGGATCCGCGTCTTGCGGCCGAACTCGGTGTCGACCGGCTGCACGGACAGGCAGTTCGACTTGGCCCCGCAGTCGCCGCAGCCCTCACAGACCCGCTCGTTAATGAGGATCCGCTCGGCCGGCTCGGCGGCCAGCCCGCGCTTGCGCTTGCGCCGCAGCTCGGTCGCGCATTCCTGATCGTGGATCAGGACCGTGACGCCGTCCACCGCGGCCAGCTCGTCCTGGGTCGCGGCAAGCCGGTCCCGGTGACGGACCGCCACGCCCCGCGGCAGCCGCACCCCCCGGTACCGCCGGGGATCCTCGGTCGTGATCACGACCTTGCGGACCCCCTCGGCCAGCAGCGCGGCGGCGACGTCCGGCACCGGCATCTTCCCGACCGCCTGCTGGCCGCCGGTCATCGCCACCGCGCCGTTGTAGAGCAGCTTGAACGTGATCCGGGTGCCGGAGGCGATCGCCTGCCGGACGGCGAGGCTGCCGGAATGGTGGAACGTCCCGTCGCCAATGTTCTGGATCAGATGCGACTGGGTCACGAACGGCTCCATGCCGACCCAGGTCGCCCCTTCGCCGCCCATGTGCGTGAAGCCGATGATGTTGCCGAACCGCTCTTCGGGCATGAGGACGGCCAGCGTCGAGCAGCCGATCCCCGCGCCGACCAGCGAGCCCGCAGGCACCTGGGTCGACCGGTTGTGCGGGCACCCCGAGCAGAAGTAAGGGGTCCGGGCCGCGATCGGCAGCAGTTCCGGCCGCCGCGGCGGGTCCTGCTGGGCCGTCAGCCAGGCCTGGACGGCGGGCTGGCCGAGGTGGGCGGCGAGGCGGGGGGCGAGCTGCCGCGCGATGAGGTCGGGCGGCAGATCGGCCGTCGGCCGGAACATGGGCGTGCCGCTGGGCGTCCGCCGGCCGCTGATCAGCGGCGCGCCGGGCTGCCCGTACAGCTGATCCTTCAGGGCCAGCTCGATGAACGCGCGCTTTTCCTCCACGACCACGATCTCATCCAGGCCGCGGGCGAAGTCCTCGACGATGCGGGGCTCGAGCGGGGACACCATGCCGAGCTTGAGGATCCGCACGCCGGAGCCGGCCAGCTCCCCGGGCCCGATGCCGATCATGCGCAGGGCCTGGTGGACGTCGAGGTACGTGGTGCCGGCGGCGATGATCCCGACCCGGGCCCGTGCGTCACCCTCGATCCGGTTGAGGTGGTTGGCGCGGGCGTAACGGCGGGCCAGTTCCAGCCGCTGGCCCATCAGGCTGGCCTCCAGGCGGCCGAGGTTCGGCTGCAGGAAGTTGGCGGACACCTCATGCACGAAATCGGTCCCGCCGATCGAGCGATCCGGCTCAGCCAGGTCCAGGCGGTCCAGCCCCACCTGGACCGACGCGGCTCCGTCCACAACGTTGGTGGCCAGCTTGACCCCGGTCCACAGCCCGCAGAACCTCGACAGGGCGATGCCGTGCAAGCCCAGCTCCAGGACGTCCTGCGGATCGGCCGGGGCCAGCACCGGCATGCCGATCTCGGCCATGGCCGTCTCGGAGCTGCTCGGCACGGTCGAGGATTTCGCGATGGAATCGTCGCCCACCAGGACCAGCACGCCGCCGGTGGGGTGCGCGCCGCCGAGGTTGCCGTGCCGCAGCGCGTCGGTCGCCCGGTCCAGCCCGGGGGCCTTGCCGTACCAGATCCCGATGACCCCGTCGCAGGTCTTGTCCGCCGACGCCGACGCCAGCTGGGAGCCCTGAACGGCGTCGGCGCCCAGCTCCTCGTTGACGGCGGGCCGGAACACCACCCCGCTGCGCTCCAGGAGCTGCCGCTGACGCCCGATCTCCAGGTCATACCCCGCGAGCGGGGATCCCTCGTAACCGGAGATGAGGGTGGCCGTGGCCAGGCCGTTCCGCTGGTCGAGCTGATGCTGATCGATCGGGATCCGGACCAGTGCCTGCAGCCCCGACAGGTAAAGGCTGCCTTCCTCGAGCTCGTAACGGTCCGCAAGACGCAGCTTTCGGTACCCGAGCAGGCTCATCCAGACCCCTATCGTGTGGCGGCGGTGCTGACCCGGCGTTGCCGCCCGGCCACTTCGGCCATTTTAGGAGGTCGAGGCCCGGTAGCGCGGGAGCGGTGCGGCGCCGCGCGAATGCGGGCGCCGCGGGAGGGCGGGCGCCGCGGGAGGGCGGGCGCCCGGGCCGGGGCTAGCGGCGGGGGGCGTTCAGCCCGAGGCGGCGCTGCTCGATGATCAGGCAGCGGTCCTCGACGTAGAGCAGCCCGGCGTCTTCGGCGATGGCGCGGGCCTCGGCGGAGGCGATGCCCAGCTGCAGCCACAGCGCGGTGGCCCCCGCCGCGACGGCCTGGCGGGCGAAGTCCGGCGCCTGCCAGGACGGCCGGAACAGGTCCACCAGCCCGACCTGCTCCGGGACCTCGGCCAGCGTCCGGTAGACCGGCTCGCTGAGAATCCTGTCCGCGTGCGGGTTGACCGGGATGATGCGCCAGCCGTGCCGCTGCATGTGGGCCGGCACCGAATGGGCCGCCTTGGCCGCCACGGTACTCGCGCCGACCACGGTGATGGTGTCGTAGGTGGTCAGGATCTGCTCGACGGTGGTGTCAGTGCCGCTCACCTCGTCACCATAACGCCCCCTGGAGCCGGGGCTGCCGCTGGATGAGCCGGGGCTGCCGCTGGATAAAGCGCCGCCGCCGTGGCACGTTGAGAGGCCATGCGACCGCGATCACCTGCTAAGGAGAAGGCCAGGACGTCCCGGCCGAACCGGACGCGATCCGCGCCGCGGTGACCAAGGCGGCCCGCTAGGCCCCTGGGCCGGCCGGCGGGCTGCCGGGGCCCGGCATAAAGCTCAGCGACCGAAGCGGTGTTAGCCTGCGGCACATGTCCTATTCGCCATCGCCGCTGCGCCCATATCCGGAGTGGCAGCCGACCTGCGACACACTGCACGCGCACACCCAGCTCCTCGGCAAGCTCGCCGTGAAGCTCGCGCCACCGGAGCCACAGCT